>CALESY010000147.1 GCA_937919945.1 uncultured Chitinophagaceae bacterium
CTTATAAGTTATTATTTATACGCTGGTGATATTAATTAACTACCAGCTAAATGAATAAATGTTATAAATATGCTAGCGTATGGCGATGACGACTTAAACAAAATGCTATTATTTACTATAGGTTAATAATACAATACTCGTAAAACAATAGGGATTATCAGCAATATGAATTTTCCCTATTAGCTTGATTGGCAAGGCTAGCTATTCGAGTGTGTAGGATTTTTGTGAATAACTGCTATGCAAATACTGGTAGGAGGTCTATAAAGATGCGGATAAATGAGGCTTCTCCTGCCTTATTTCTTTCTATAATAGTAACACATGGTATGGCTACTACTTTATCATCTGCTCGCGTGTAATCTATCATTGCTTCCAATACCATCAAATCGTCGCTGCCAAGCATATTGATAAAATTGTGGTTGAGCCCGTGGATACTATGCCAGAAATTATCTACACCCGCTAGCATGGCAGCCTCTCCCGCTACAACAGGGTTATTGCCAAATTGCAGCTTACAGTCGTCTGCAAGAAAAGCGGCATAAGCGTCATGATCGCGCGCATCAACTGCTTTGTACTTATCCATTACCCATTGCGTAGCTTCAGCAGATAGAGTATTATTTACTAATTGCGTAGTAGTCATGATTACAATATTTAATTATGAAGTTAGAGGATTAGCTTGTATTGTATGTTAACAAGCATTAGATAATACTGAAGATAGTATAAGGTAGAGTAATACTGAATCTATTTATAAATACTAAAATAAAAAAGATGGGGTTACCCCCACCTTTTTATTGTCGTGATATATTACATCATTAAAACCTAACACCAAATGTAAGTGCTGCGTTATTAAAACTATTTCGCAATATGGCTGTAGGCACTATTACATTCTCATACCCTGTTGCTGTAGGGTCTAAGCTATATGGCTGTTCCCTTACTTCACTTTGACTGTTGATAAACCCGAGGTCAATAAACCAGTTATCTGAACGGAAGCCTATACCGGCAGATATATCTATACGGTCGGCATTGAAGTTGGCATTTTTGTACGGGCTGCCATAATAACCAAAGCCTACACGTAGCGCTATCTGGTCTATCCTGCCCTCAAGGCCAAGGCGGAGGTTGGATGCACCCGTATAGGTATTTTTAATAGACTGGTTGATATCGTTTTGAAAGCTGCGGTCGGCACCATCGAAGGTGAAACGAGCAGAGGCATAATCTACATATTCATAGTCAACGCTAATAAACCCGAATTTACCAAATACGCCTGCTGCACTCAGCACTGCTCGCCAAGGCGTAACAAGTGTGTATTCATATACATTCAATGGCACATCTACAGTAGTTGTTGGCGGACCACCAAAACCAATCTCATTTTTAAAATTTTCTGTATTGGTAGTGATGGATTTAGTAAACTCATCTTTTAGATTGTATAAAGTTGGGGTGTGGATTGCCGCACCAATACGTATAGCGTCTATTGGCTTGTATATCATGCCCAGCTTCAGGTTAATGCCGCTACCACGTATATTCAGCGTCTCGCGGTATTTGAAATTATCAAAATAATTGTTGGTAATACCGGTAGCATCGCTTTCTTCATATGTCATTTCTCGGTTGTAGCGGAGCGATGCAATACCCAATGTTGCACCCAACATCAACTTCTCCTCATAATTGCCACCGAGTGAAATAGCCACTTCTGAAATACCACCGCGCTGTACGACTGTACGTTGCTGATTGACAGCAGATGTGTAAAAAGTTACAGGTATGTATCTACCGTTTGCAGTATCCAGCAAAAAACTTTCGTACCCCATATAGGCATTTCCGTTTTGTACGAATGCTTCATTTGCCCTGTAGCTATTAGCATCTATAGAAAACACCTCTGCTCCGGAAGATGAATTATTATCATTCGTATTAATATTCATTCTACCGCCATAGGTATAGTTTTGATTGAAGTCTGCCAAACGATTTATCCCTATACCAAAGGAAACTGATTTCCATTTTGAGCGCTCATACCTTTTACCCTCCTGTGCATTGGTAAATACTATACCAAGATTATTGATGGTGAAACGTGTACGGCTGTCGTCTGCTTGTGTGCTGAGGTATGTGCCGTTGATGTTATTCACCTTCAGCGATGGTGTAAATGTAAACTCAGACCTGCGGTACACACCAACACCAGCAGGGTTAATACTCAACGATGTAAAATCGCCACCCAAAGCACCTAATGCACCACCTATAGCCATAGAGCGAGCTGTGCCTTGCGGCTGCAGGTAAGAGAAGCGGAGTGCATCTGTTTCGTCTTGTGCGGATGCCTGATTGGTTGTAGCTGAAATAAGCAAAGTGCTTGCTACCAGATAACTGCGGATATTCATAAAAGCAGATTTCTTATGATTGAATAAAAGACAATTAAAGATTGTGATTGTTTAATATAAGCATAACAAATATCTACAATCAAATGCTATGCCTATGTTAAAAGCGGCTATGATATTAAGATAGGTTTAACGAATATAAGAAAGGCAGTATCGCTACTGCCTTTCTTATAAAACATCTTATCTGCGGCCACCGCCACCAAATCCACCACCACCGCTGCGTCCGCCGCCACCGGAGCCACCACCAAATCCGCCACCACCGCGGCTACCACCACCACTGTTACCGCCACCCCAACTGCGGCCACCACCACTATTTTCATAGCTACGCGATGGCTGGCTACGAGGTTGTTCGTAACTACGTTTCGGTTGCTCATTTCTTGGCTGTTCTACACGTTGCGGGCGACTTTGCTCAAAACGGTTTGGCTCACTGCGCATAGGCCTTGCTTCTTCTGCTACCTGCCCGCTACCATAATTGCGTTCACCACGCATAGGCCTTGCTTCTTGTACATTGCCCTCGTCATAAGAACCACGAGCCCTCATTGGCCTTTCAGCATTACCTATATTGCTATTATCGTTACCTCTTTCCATCACCGCGCCATTACCACGCATGTTACGCGATGGCGTGTTCATACTACCGCCTCTTGGAGATGGCTCTGCACTGCGCTGCACGGCTGTGTTGCCACGTGTTGGTACACCACGACCGCCTACACCATTGTTCATGGTAGAGCGTTGCTGCCCCATTTGGGTAGTATTTTGGCGTAGATTGCTTGCCATACGCTGATTACTATAATTTCTATTAAAAGATGTGCGCGGACCATAGGTTACGTTGCGGAAGCCGGCACCGTTGTATAGCCCTGTATAATAGCCATCCCAATAGCCATTGTAGAAGCCACCACCCCAGCCCCAGTTGTTCCAACCCCAGCCGCCGTAGCCCCAGCCACCGCCCCAACAATTGAAGCCGCCATAGCCATACCAGTTATTCCAACCCCAGTAAGACGACCAGTAAGGACCACCCCAACCTACACCTACAGACCAACCCGGGCGCATACCCCAACCCCAGCCTGGGCCCCAGCCCCAATAAGGATCGTACCAGGGATCATACCACCAGTATGGATTGTAAAACGCACCAGTTCCAAAACGGCTGAAACGATTACTATAATAAGAATCGTCGTCGTAATCTATATATGTATCATTGCCATCGGCATACGCGCCATCGTTGTAGTTACCACCACTATTGCGCTCTTCTTGCGCACGGCGGGCTGCGGCTTCTTCTTCTCGCTGGCGTTCATATTCTTCCTGCGCCTTTTTCTCTGCTTTTGCTTTTCGGCGTGCATCGCGGCTGGTGGTGTATATATCATCATCGTACTGCTGTGCATACACCGTAGCACCTGCCATACTCATCAATACAAGGCCTGTTAAAAGAAAGCGTTTCATCTTAATATGATTTTGCTTAGTGAAATTAGTACATTTGCGCCACTAAAAAGGCAACGAAAAGTGTGCCAAAAGACTTATGGCAGATAATTTAACATCTCGTAAACAGGATTACTCACAATGGTATAACGACCTTGTGTTGAAGGGCGGATTAGCAGAACACTCAGACGTGCGCGGCTGCATGGTGATAAAGCCATACGGCTATGCACTTTGGGAAAATATGCGCGATGTACTGGACAAAATGTTTAAAGATACAGGACACCAGAATGCATACTTTCCACTGTTTATACCTAAAAGTTATCTGAGCAAAGAGGCATCTCACGTGGAAGGATTTGCGAAAGAATGTGCAGTAGTAACGCACTACCGTTTGAAGAATGACCCCAATGGTAATGGTATCGTTGTTGACCCGGATGCTAAACTGGAAGAAGAACTGATTGTACGCCCTACATCTGAAACCATCATCTGGAGTACCTACAAGGGTTGGATACAATCTTATCGAGACTTACCGATATTGGTAAACCAATGGGCCAATGTAGTGCGCTGGGAAATGCGCACGCGCTTGTTTTTGCGTACTGCAGAGTTTTTGTGGCAGGAAGGGCATACTGCACACGCTACAAAAGAAGAAGCTGTTGCAGAAACCGTACAAATGCTTGATGTGTATGCAAAGTTTGTTGAAGAGTATATGGCACTACCAGTAATAAAAGGTGTGAAGACAGCCAACGAACGTTTTGCCGGTGCAGAGGACACTT
>CALESY010000148.1 GCA_937919945.1 uncultured Chitinophagaceae bacterium
CAATCAACACACAATCTCTCATCCCGGGCAATTACATCTTGCTCCTCGATGATAATAAAGGCAGCAACATCAGGGTGAAGATTACAAAAGAATAGGGGATACAGATAAATAAATGTAATTTTAATTGAATCTATAATTATTAATTACTTAGTTTTTGCGTTATCTCGGTTACATAATTATCCTGTTGCTTGCGTGCAGTAATCTTGCACTAGCACAGACGTATAATCAGGTAACACATACAACAGGTATGCAAACTATTGCTACTGTACAAGTCTCTGTCAGTGCCGTAGGGGGTGCGGGGGTTTATCCCGGAGGTAGTTGTGGTACAGGGCCTTACCACATTGGCAATGCAGTAGGTGGTGCAGCAAGCCGTAGCGGATACGAATATACATTTAACAAAGCGGTAAGAGAAGTGCGTTTTCAGGTTACTGCCAGTGAACCGGGAGAAGAAATATCAGTGAATGTTAATGGTAATAATTATACACTTACTGCTGCAAATATCAGCAGTTTTTCGGGTACATGCGGCACAAACGGTAATAGTGCCATATCTGGTTCGGGTACGCTGATATTCACATCAGGCGGCAACAATAATACAACAATCCGTATATCAGATAGTATTCGCAGCATCCGTATACTGAACAGAGACACAATAGCCGGCAGTGTATATAATATGCATTTTGTAATGGATACAACTGTTACCATGTCGCATATTGCAGATACATTGTGGTGTGCGGGAGATACCATCGAAATACCGTATACCGTATCGGGCAGCTTTGCAGCAAACAACCAGTTTATCTTTCAGCTATCAGACAAGTATGGTAGTTTTGCAACACCTGTTGTTATACAAACCTTACAAGATAATAAAAGCGGGGTATGCAGGGCTGCATTGCCTGTAGTGCCATCATCTACCGGTTACAAAATAAGGATAGTAGCTACCAACCCTGTGTATATATCTAACCCCAACACATTGCCATTGGCAATAGGTAATATACCAGTTGGTGCAATATTCAATTCGGGCCCTGCTTGCGAGGGTGCTTATGCGCAGATAGGCTACAGAAACTATTCGCACTTTACCGAGGTACAGTGGAGCAGACAAGGGATGCCTGTTTTTTCGAAGCTGCAGTATTATGGTTTTACGCCGGTGAAGATGAGTGATGCAGGGTTGTACATCGGCGAAATGCAGGACTATGGTTGCTCTGTATATGACACTACTTTTTTGGTAGTGAAGCCCAATCCGTTGAAGGCTATCAGCACAAACAATAGTCCATTGTGCATTGGCGATACGCTGCTATTGAAGAGTGCAGTAGACAGCCCGGGTGCTATGAACGTGTGGATACACCCAGATGGTAATACAACAGATACCAACACTATATTGCGCAAAACACCTGTTACTTATACAGATGCGGGTAAGTATGTATTGATAACCGTATTGGATGGTTGTGTAGCCTACGATACTACTGCTGTAGTGGTGAAACACAGGCCTGAAACAGGGCTACAGGATATAAATACCTGCTTTGGCGATAGCTTGCACCTGCGTATTAAAGATGTGGTACCCGGTATACAATGCGTATGGTATGGCCCCAATAGCTTTATCAGTTATGCAAAAGATACAATCATTAAACCCGCCACACAAATTATTAATGGTTTGTACACGGTTACTGCAATATTAAATGGTTGTATCGCCATGGATAGTATGCATGCCATGGTAAAAGCATTGCCGCCGGCACCCACAGCACCTGCAGATACCACATTGTGTGCAGGCGGTAACTTGCATCTCTATGCAACAAATACGGCTACCGGAGTGCTATACACTTGGTATGGGCCGAATGGTTTTTTTGTAAATAGTAGTAATGTTGTTGTGGATAATATTGGTGTACCGACTGGTGGTAAATACATAATCAATGCAGACAGGGATGGGTGTATATTGGCAGATACCTTTAATGTCATGATAAAACCATCGCCCATGCAACCTGATATATACGCTAACAGCCCCGTACGCAAAGGCGAAACGCTTGTGCTGAAGCTGTTAAATAAAGAAGATGGTGTGAATTATGTATGGGAAGGCCCCGCGGGTTTCAGGTCGGGATTGCTGCAACCCGAAATACCTGATGTGCAACCCGAAAATACAGGTACATATACATTGCTGGCTGATAAGCAAGGTTGCCTTGCGTCGGGTATACTGCAAGTAACTATTGCAGACGTTGCAGATACAGGCTATGTAATGCTGTATCCCAATCCGAACAATGGAAATTTCACATTAAAAGGATTATTCAGCAGAGATATACAGGTTGGTGTACGCGTATTGAATGCCATAGGGCAAGAAATGTATTATGAAAATATACCAACAATTAATAAATCTATGTTAGTACAGATGAAGCTAGAAGGGGTATTAGCCAGCGGTAGTTATCAATTAAGGTTGTCTGCAGATGGTAAATTACATACACTGCGTTTTGTAGTAAGCAGGTAGTTGTATAATTCATTGATAGTTAATTAGTTACTTTAAAAACCCCGCTCATTAATATCTGATTAAAATACTGCTATCCGGCAAGCTTTCACTTAGAAAATATTAATTTTATCCGTATCATATTGACTTACATTAACACTACGGATGAAACATACGTATAAATGGCTGCTGCTGCTATGTCTGCAAAGTATTTGCACACATGCTTTATTTGCTAAAAACGCAGATAAGGTAACGGTATCCGCACCGCTATATTTTGTACAGAATAAAGGACAAATTACCGATCAGCATGGGCAAAACAGGAATGATATTGACTTTGTAATGAAAGCCAAATCAATGAACCTGTATGTAATGAGCAACGGACTGCACTATCAATGGTACAACAGCAAGGTTGAAGACAAGAAAAAGGATAATGTACCAATAGAAAGCTACCGAATAGATATGACATTGATAGGCGCTAAAGATGTAGTGCCTGTAACAGCCAACGAGCAAGTATACCATGAGCGTTATTACGGCCCTGCATATGGCAACAATGGAATTATGGCGCGCAGTTTTCGTAAACTAACTTATTCAAACGTTTACCCTAATATCGACTGGGTGTTGTATATCGATGCAAAAGGACAACAACTGAAGTACGATTTTGTAATACACAAAGGAGGTAATGTTGCAGATATACGCATAGCTTACAAAGGTGCTACCGCCCTTGCTATAGATGGAGGGCAGTTGCTTATAACAAGCCCCATGGGTACGGTAACAGAAGCTGCACCGTATACTTATTATGCTGAAGGTAAAGAAAGCGTTTCAAGCGCTTATGTACTGAACGATAATGTACTGACTTTTGATGTTGCAGATGTAACACCGCAACAAACTATGGTTATTGATCCTTCACTGGATTGGAGTACATATTTTGGTGGTTTCAGTGTAGAGTGCGCTTATGCTGTATCTTCAGACACATCCGGCCACGCCTATCTGGTAGGGCATACAACCAGCAGTGCAGGTATTGCAACAACAGGGGCATACCAGACAACGTACGTTGCAAATAAAGATGCCTATATAGCGTGTTTCGACAGCTCCGGTATATTGACATGGGCAACCTACTATGGTGGCAGTAACAGCGATAACTTTTTCTATGTAACTACAGATACACTTGGCGGTATATATGCGGCTGGCATTACTGCTACTACCAGTGGTATGACTACAACAGGTTCTCACCAGCCAGTTTTCGGTGGTGGTGTCAGCGATGCGTATATGGTAAAGTTTGATGCAACAGGTGCAAGACAGTGGGCTACCTACTTTGGTGGTGGCGGTGATGAAGCAGTAGCTGCATCGTTTGACGACTATATGGTAAGCATCACATGGGATAAGGCAACAAACAAAGTATATCTCTGTGGTATGACAACCAGCCCGTCAGGCATAGCTACTACAGGTACACACCAAACTACGATAGGCGGGTTGAAAGACGGATATCTGGCACAATTTACTACTGCAGGTGTATTGCAATGGGCAACCTACTACGGCGGCAGCAACGATGATAAGATAGTAAAAATGAGTTCAGACCTGTCTGGTAATGTATATGTAACAGGTATTACAACTAGTACTGCAGACATTGCCACAACAGGCGCACACCAAACAACACTTGCTGGCGGGATAGATGCATTTGTAGCAAAATTTAATGCTGCAGGCGTGCGTCAATGGGCTACTTACTATGGCGGTAGCAATGATGATGGCAGTAGCGGTATAGCAAATGATAATACCGGCAATGTATACATTGCCGGTGCTACAACCAGCACAACAGGTATTAGCACCACAGGCAGCTTTCAGCAGTTTATAGCAGGTACAGGTCCTACAGACGCGTTCCTGATAAAATTCAATCCGTCAGGTGTACGCCAATGGGGTACTTATCTGGGCGGCATATCTCCGGATAATACATCGGATATTGCGATAGATGGCAATAACAACATATGCTTCAGCGGTACTACCGGCAGTATAGGTATTGCTACTCCGGGTTCTTACCAATCATCGTTCGGCGGAAACAGCGATGCATATATAGCAGTATTTGGCCCGCAAGGAACACGTACATGGGTATCATATATAGGTGGTACAGATGCGGATAATGGTTTTGGTATCAGTTATAGCCGTACGGGCGACCTGTTTGTAGCCGGCAATACCAGTAGTATGTCATCTATTGCATCGCCCGGTTCTTATCAGATGGTATTGAGCGGTTCGCAAGATGGGTATGTTGCCAAATTCAAAGCAGATACTTCTGCTTATGTTACATCCATAGCCCCTTTGTCTGTATGTCAGGGTGATTCTATTACGGTCAACTACGCCATAACAAATCCTTTTCTTTCAGGTAATGTATTTACCGTTCAACTGTCAGACGAGTTTGGTTCTTTCGGTACCACCACCACATTGGGTACTAAGACTACCAATCAACCAGGCAGTATACGCGTGAGGATACCGTTAACAGCTACCCCCGGAACATTGTATAAGATAAGGTTAGTTTATAGCTCTCCATCAGGCACAGGCTATGGCAGTTCAGAAAATCTGACAGTGAGGCTGAAACCATCTATACCTACTGCTACCAGCAACAGCCCCGTATGCAGTGGCAATATGTTTGCCTTTACTGCAAGTAGTACTACACCCAATGTAACGTATAGCTGGGTAGGGCCTAATGGCTTTACAAGTACAAACCAAACAGAATTTATAACTCCCGCACCTACAAATGTATCGGGTAAGTATGTTGTTACTGCTACACTCAGCGGTTGCTCAACAAAAGATAGTTTCGTAGCGCAGATAGATAGTACGCCAGTAAAACCGGTTGTAGGTAGTAATGGCCCCAGCATCTGTAGTGGCAATACAATAGTGCTTACATCATCCAGCGCTACTGCAGGAACTACCTATTTATGGAACGGTCCATCCGGCTTTTCTTCCACCGTGCAAAATCCGGGAATAACAAGTGCAACTACTGCCAATACAGGTAAGTATGTGGTAACTGCAAGGCTGGGTAATTGTACCAGCAAAGACAGCTTGCAGATAACCGTTTACAATACATTGACTCCTGATGTAAATGCAACCATCACACCCGGGGCTAATATATGTTTGGGAGATATGGTAACATTTCGCGCTAATACTAAGGATGGCGGAACGTCGCCAACCTTACAATGGTATCTGAACGGTATGGCCATCAGCGGCGCTAATGCTGCAACATGGTCGAGCAATACATTGACAACAGGTGATGTGGTGTATTGTATATTCAATGCTAATTGGCCTTGTCTTACAAAGCCTGCAGATACCAGCAACAGCTTTACAATCAACGCGCTTGGCAATGTACCACCAACTGCAAATATTACAGCATCGCCCGGGTTGAATGTGCCAACCGGTACGGCAATTACTTTTACTGCTACGCATACTAATATGGGTACCAACCCTACATACAAATGGCTGAAAAATGGCGTAGTCGTTTCGAGCGGTATGATGCCGGTGTATATTGCTACTGTAGACCTGAATATAAAAACAGGTGATCAGATAACTTTGATAATGTATAGTGACCTGGTATGTGCAGAACCGGACAGTGCCATCAGTAACACGCTGACCATCGGGAAAAACATTCAACTAAATGTTGGTAATACACAAAGTGATGAAAGTGATTGGCAACTACACCCGAACCCTAACAGTGGTAAGTTTACCCTCTATACAAATAAGGCAACCAATGCCAGCTACGATGCAGCAATTATTGATGCAGTAGGCAGAGTGGTATATACAGATAAGATATTTAGCAACAATGGCAGGGTTACACACACTGTCAATACAAATAACTTGCCTGCAGGTGTATATCTGCTGCGCATCTATAACGGAGATACAGCAGGCTACCTGCGTTTCAGTGTAGTGCACTAAACAATATCTGCCGTTTTACCTGTGTTGCCGCCCATCAAAGGCGGCAATGCTATTTTGGGTACCAACTGTTAGGTTATTACAAAAAATCCCCCCTTTGGGGCATAAACAGTTTGCAGAGATACTTGTTACATAAGAAGTAAATCATTTTTGAGCATGAAGCAGATTATTTTAGCAGTTGCCATATTATTTACACATTTGGCTGCAAAGGCAGGTAATACAGATGAATTATTGCGTTTGATAAATGAGGCTGCCGGTTTGAATGCAGGTATATCGAAATTCGGGTATAAAGCATGGTATACTGATGACGGTAAATGCATGATACGCATTGCTGAGATGATTGAAGTATTCGGCACTAAAGATACAGACCCAGCATTGTATGATATAGACTTGAGTAATGCAGTATTGGGTGAAACGGTAAAGATATTGCCTGGTAAGAATGGCAAATTTATCCTCCAATTTGATAAACGAATATGCAAAAAGAATAACCGTAGAAATGTAACGCTTGAGGTAATATTCTTTTTAGGGGGTAAGAGCCGTGAAGCAGAATACCGGGAAATGGCATTAGTAGTACAAGATGCTATAAAAGCATCAGCAGCTGTATGCAAGGGTGCATAGCATAGGTGTCTACAATACGTGGTGTACTATCCGGTCCCATTCCGGGTGGCGCTTTATGTAAGAGCTGGCAAAGGGGCAAAGGGGTATAATCTTCCAACCATGCTCTTCTATATAAGCAAATACTTTTTCGGCCAGCATCTTACCAATACCTTTCCCTTCCAGTTCGGCAGGTACTTCTGTATGTGCTATGATGAGCATATCTGCCGTGCGGCTATATTCCATAAATGGTACTAAACCATTCATATGCATTTCAAAACGTTGTGCAGCCTCGTTGTGCACAAGTGGTGTGTCATTAATAATAACAGTCATAATGGATGTTGTTTGTTTTGTAAATGATAGCATTGTGTATCATTTATCTCTCTCGGCCAAAACATGCAACGTATATTGATATACAGGGAATGTTGCGCAATATACTATATATATTTTTATTGCCCCAAATAGTGCTTTAATTTATTGTAAACAGTGATATTGTATTTTGCTATAAGTATAACGATATAGTAGTATTAGTTTATAATAAAAACACCCCGCACTAAGCAGGGCGCAATAACTAAGTGTAGTGTACTTGTGTGTTATTTCTTTTTCTCTTTAACGTCTTTGCCAAACTGTAACAATTGCGCAGCAGGCATATAGCCCATCGTGCGCCCGGCTTCATTTCCGTTTTTGTCAATTATCAGCAGGGTGGGGAAGCCTTGTATATTGTTTTGCTCTGCAAACTTTATCCATTCACCTTCCTCTGCATCAATGGCTATGTTGATGAAATTTTTATTGAAATAGTCGCCCAATGTTTTATCGGGAAAGGTATTCTTTTTCAGCAGCTTGCATGGGCCACACCAAGTGGTGTAGACATCAACAAATATCATTTTGTTTTCTTTTTTTGCTTTGGCAAGCGTTTCTTTCCATGTCAGTTTACTGAAATGTATACCTTTCCCTGTATTGCCGTCATTAGCAATAGCAGCAATTGAAAGTAGCAGAGGCAGTATTAAAAGCCATATTTTTTTCATCTGATTGAATATCCTTTTTGTTTAAAACAAGGACATTAAAATTAACGAAACAGCTTGGAATACAGTTGTTAAAAAAACGAGAAAACAGCAAACCGCATACCGCATACCGCATACGGATTGTATGTATGTTATATGTAAACAGGTATGTTACAACCCTGCCGGGTATTAGCCGAAGTATATTTTTGATTAATGCTTTTGCCTTTGCTCACGTACCATACGGGTGGCTATGGCAATAGCATCGGCATCACTGGCTGCTTTTACCAATGCAAATGTGAGCTGTGCTATTTCATTTTCGTATACTACATTGCTTTCGTTGACATACGTCTGCTGTGTAGTAGGAAAGCATGATAGCACCTCGTCTTGCCTGAACACTACTCTATAGTAACTCATGTGTTAACGCTATTATGCTTAGTTACAAAGCTACCTTCATGCATAAGGGGATGCCAAAAAAACCGCTTTCGTTAACTAGCGATTAACATCAATCGGTGGAGCGGAGGTCATTATTATTAGGGTAGATGAACCCAAGCTATATGGAGACGAAATGTATGCGAAGACCTTATTATTAAAGGGTTATGGGTGTATCCTTTTCTTTTCATACACCCAAAATAGCAGCTATAAATCATAACACTATTCCTATATATAGAGTATATTTATATTACAAAACACCCAATACAATAACGCATACATAAAAACATCTGTTATGAAACTACTACTACAAAGTTTGCTATTGCTTATTTCTTTTAACGCCACTGCGCAATTGCCTGTTTTCAAAGAGTTCGACCTGAATACAGGCAGCGGAGACGGGTCCCCTAACAACTATGATACTGTAGCAGGTAAATTATTGTTCAGCGCAAACCATATTACTGCCAGCTATGAACTGTGGACGAGTGATGGTACTACGGCCGGCACAACCATGCTCAAAGACATCAACACAGGCATTGGTGCTTCTTTCCCCATGAATATGGGGCACATCAACCTGAATGGGAAAGTGTTGTTTAACGCTACTGATAACACCAACGGTACAGAATTGTGGGTGACGGATGGCACTACAGCAGGCACTACTTTGCTAAAAGATATTTTCCCCGGCAGCAGTAGCGGTATTACTACTACTATGTTTATGACAAAAGTAGGTACAAAAGTGTATTTTCTGGCAACAACAAGCTCTACAGGCATTGAACTATGGGTAACAGATGGTACCACGGCAGGTACGCAGTTGGTAAAAGATATACGAGTAGGTTCAATGGGTAGCAGCCTTAACTGGCTTACTGCCTTTAACGGTAAGCTGTACTTTACTGCAGATGATGGTGTAAACGGTGTAGAACTATGGGAGAGCGATGGCACACCCGGCGGTACTGTAATGGTAAAAGATATTGAAGCAGGGCCGTTTGGTTCCATCCCACAAGCATTAACGGTTATGGGTGGTAAATTGTACTTCAGTGCTTTTTCACCCGCTTCAGGTGCTGAGTTGTGGGTAAGTGATGGTACTAATGCAGGCACCATGATGGTAAAAGATATAAATATAGGCAGTGGTAGTGGTGTGGTAACTGCAAATTTTATTTTACTGAATAATAAGCTGTACTTCAATGGTAATGACGGTGCTGCAGGCGAGGAACTATGGGAGAGCGATGGCACTGCAGCTGGTACTGTAATGGTGAAAGATATATGGGCAGGTGCTACAGGTTCTTATCCCACACAACTTGCGGTGCATAGCGGTAAGTTGTATTTCCGTGCCGGCGATGGCACCAATGGCTATGAACCTTGGATGAGCGATGGTACTGCTACCGGAACGGTGATGGTGAAAGACATTAACCCCGGTAGTGGCGATTCAGATCCTATGTTGTTTGTGTCTTACAAAAAGTATGTATACTTTTTAGCGTACCCTGCATCTGGTCCGCAATCTATATACCAATCGAACGGTACGGCTACAGGTACTATTGCAGTAGCACCTGCATCAATAACAAGCTTGAACCCACTCTTTAACACAGGTAGTTTCTTTATGTACGATAGCACCTTGTTCTTCAGTGCAGCATATATGACAGCTACAGGGCAGGAGCTTTGGAGCATGAAAGATACTACTACCTATCCGCCACCGCCTAACAGTATTAACTACAATGTAGAAACGGGAGATAATATTGCTATAGTTTATCCCAACCCTGCACACAACAACTTTACAATAAAAACAAGTATTGCATTTAAACAAGGCAGCGTTACGCTTACAGATATAACTGGCAGGGTTATAAAAACACAATCATTGACTACCAATACACCAATACCTCTTAACGGCATAGCACCCGGCGTGTACGTGGCAGATGTGCTGCTGGATGATAAACGGAGTGTGCAACGGCTGGTGGTGGAATGAAATTAATTAAAACAAAACCTCTTTTTAGAGGTTTTGTTTTAATTGTTAATTAGTGTGTAGCATTTAGATACTCAATAGAAAACGTTATTGCGATTTTTATATTATTACCAGAAGTTGTATTGAAAATGACTTTAAATTGACAATGTTATATGTGTAAAATAGTTTAATTTCATACAAAACCTACCTGTATGAAATATCTACTATCAACTCTTTTATTTATTTTCTATTTTATTAGTTTCCTATCTGCTCAACCGCTAATATTTACAGGTTATGATACCCGAAAAGGTAATAAATTTTCAAATCCACACAACTTTACAACCATCAATGGCAAGCTGTTCTTTATTGCAGTTACAGATGATAATACCTATCAGCCTTGGATATCTGATGGTACAATAGCAGGTACAACACAGTTAACAAATAAAACACCAGGTATGCAATATTACACTTTAAGTAATGTTGCAGTACTTAATGGATATGTATACTTTTTTGCATCAGATGATAAAAAATGCGAGATGTGGAGAACAGATGGTACTGCTGCAGGTACTATGAAGTATGTAGATTTATCAAACGATACTTTATTTGCATTTGGTTATCCAGTTGTATGCGGTAACAAAATCTATTATCATAGTTTAGATAGTTTTTTTGTAAGGAGGTTGTATGTAACAGATGGAGGAAGTTCTGGTGTTTCTAAACTTATGAATTTGAATGAGTACACTCCATTATTTGCCTTCAAAGACAAGGTGTATTTTCAACACGACGATGGCATACATGGCAAAGAACTATGGGTGAGCGATGGTACAGGAACAGGGACACATCTATTTAAAGATATCAATACTGGTAGTAGCTCATCTTACCCTAATAGTTTTTATGTAATGGATAATAAGATGTACCTCAAAGGCACTACAGATGTATATGGTACTGAGTTGTGGGTAACAGATGGTACCTCACAAGGCACATTTATGGTAGCAGATGTAGCGCCGGGTAATAAATCCGGCACCACTTATTCAGCTGTTACATCCTTAAATGGTAAGTTATACTTTGCTGGCGATGATGGTGTTCATGGTTCGGAGCTATTTACATCGGATGGTACTGCCGCAGGTACTTATTTAGTGAAAGATATAACCCCAGGTAGTATCGGGCGTGGTATCACAGCTATACATGTATACAATAATAAAATCTATTTTTCTGGATGTAGTTCAAGCAGTAATTTTGAAAAAGAGTTGTGGGTAAGTGATGGTACTGGCAATGGTACATTTTTGCTAAAAGACATTAACCCCAATAGTAATTTGGGACTGCCCCATAGTTCAAATCCAAGCAGCTTTATTGAATTTGATAATAAGCTATATTTTATCGCCAGCCCGACGTCTAATAATTATCAAATTTGCAGAACAGATGGTACATCTGCAGGTACTGAGGCAATTTATAACCCTTCGTCAAATGCAATAAACCCTGTTATTAATGGTTTGTATAAATATAATGACGCTCTATACTTTTATGCTGAGTACGATTCAACTATCGGAGCAGATTTGTGGTCAATTCGCAGTCTATGGAAAACAAACGTCAATACAAGTCCTAATTCAGAATTAGTTATTAGTATAGCACCCAACCCAGCCCACAACAACTTTGCAATAAAAACAAATATTGCATTTAAGCAAGGCAGCGTAACGCTCATTGACATTACGGGCAAGCTTGTAAAAACGCAATCACTCACTGCCAATACGCCAATACCACTCAACGGTATAGCGCCTGGCGTGTACATGGCAGATGTATTGCTGGATGATAAACGGAGTATGCAGCGTTTGGTGGTAGAATAGTATTGTATAATATAATTGTAAAAGCTCCATGCCATGCATGGGGCTTTACTATTTACTCCATATTTTCCTTTAATTTGCAAATACATACCAATTGGTATTTTTCTATGAGCAAAGCAGCAGCCACAAGGCTTACTATATTGCAAAAAGCGTTTGAGCTGATATATACTAACGGTTACCGTACTACAAGTATAGACGATATCATTGCACAAACGGGTGTAACAAAAGGGGCATTTTATTACCACTTTGCCAATAAAGATGAAATGGGCTTTGCCGTTATCAACGAATTGCTTGACAGTAGCTCATATGCAGTTTTCGAGGCGATGCTGCATAAAACAGGCAATCCGGCACAGGATATTTATGGGCTAATTAAATATCTGTTGTTGGATAGCAAAGAGATGGTAGTGGAATATGGCTGCCCCATTGGCAACCTTACGCAAGAGCTGTCTTCTTTCAATCGCGACTTTGCAAATGCACTGATGCAATTATCATCACACTGGCAAAAGCTGATGGAGCAAAGCATTGTAAATGGCAAAAAAGCAGGCTATATACGTGCAGATGTAAATGCACGGCAAGTGGTGTATTTCATCATATCAGGCTATTGGGGCATACGTAACTTTGGCAAGATGGAAGGCAACAAAAACAGCTATAAAATATGGCTGAAAGAACTCAAAAACTACTTGGCAGGATTGCAATAAAAATTTTACAATTGAAAAACATACCAGTTAGTATGTTTTATGCTACTTTTGCGCAGTCAATCTGTCCGGGCAAATGTACCACACACTACTATATCTGCACAATGCCACCCGATGGTTGCTGTTAGCAGGTATGCTCCTGAGTCTCTACAAGGCCTATACAGGCTATTCACAAAGGCGTTTCTTTTCGCGGGCAGACAATGCCATCCGCCATTGGACGGCTACTATAGCACATATACAATTGGTATTGGGCATCATCCTCTATGTCAAGAGCCCGTTGATACAATATTTCTTTAAACATACAACTGATGCGTTGGAGCAAAAAGAAACTACTTTCTTTGCACTGGCGCACAGCTTGCTGATGCTGGCAGCTATAATCATCATTACCATCGGGTCTGCTATGGCAAAAAGAAAAAAGCAAGATTTGGATAAATATAAAACTATACTGTGGTGGTATGGTGTGGCATTATTCGTTATAATTGTAGCCATACCATGGCCGTACTCACCATTTGCTATGCGTCCGTTTTTAAGGTACTAAAAGAATGAAATACTAACTATATGATACATTTATTAAAAACCAACATAGGCAGGCTACGTATACTGGGCGTACTGGAAGGCACATCGCTGATACTGTTATTGTTTGTAGCAGTACCGCTGAAGTATATCTGGGGCTATCCGCAAGGCTCACAAGTTATCGGCACTATACATGGTGCATTGTTCCTCTTGTTCGTCATTAATACATTGAGTGTTGGGGTAGAGCAAAATTGGAAGTTTGCCACTACTACATGGAAAGTACTGCTGGCTTGTGTGGTGCCTTTTGGTACATTTTATATAGACAGAAAAATACTACGCCACATAAAATAATTGCTGTATGATAACTGTGTTAAAAACCAATATTGAGGAAGCAGAAACTATTGCCACTGCACAAACACTCATCAATAAACTATTACCAAATGCTGTATGGAGTATAGACACCGAAGACTGCGACCATGTGCTACGTGTTGACTATACGACAGATGTAGCTGCCATGCTGATACAAGCCCTGCAAGTAGCAGGCATCAAGTGCGAGGAGATGTTGTAGCCTAATCCGCTATACCATTCTTTACTGCATACACTACAAGGCCTGCAGTATTGCGTACACCTATTTTTTCGAGCAGGCTGCTACGGATGCCCTCTACGGTACGCTGGCTCAAAAATACTTTCTCCGCAATCTCGGCATTGGTATGCTCGTTACATATCAGGCGCAGTATATCTTTTTCTTTATCGTTTAGCTGTATGTTGTCTTTAGTGCGCTGTTGCACTTGTTTTTTCTTCACAATGGTTTTCAGCATCAGTTTGCTTACCATGTCGTTGAAGTAATAATCGTTTTCGTGTACGGTATATATGGCTCTTATTATCTCTTCAGGTTCAGCATTTTTTATCAGGTAGCCGTTTACACCCATATCCAGCATATGCAGCACAAAGTTTTCATCATCATACATCGTCAGTACAATGATTTTGGTAGCAGGGTGTTTTTCTTTGATGGCTTTGGTGGCTTCCATGCCATCCATTTCAGGCATCTTCATATCCAGCAACACTACATCGGGGGTTATGCTACCCAATAGCTGCAATAATTGTATGCCATTCTCTGCTTCGCCAATGCATTTCAGTGCACTATCACTGTTCAGCGCATAGCGGAGCCCTTGTCTGAAAACCTTATGATCGTCTGCTATGATGTATGTGATGATGGCCATGTTTACAGTGGTATACTGATGATGGTGTGAAACCAGTTGTTTTCTTTCTCAAAGCTAATGCTGCCGTTCAGCACTTTCAAACGGTTGACGATATTTTTCAACCCCGTAGCATCTTTCTTATAAATATAATCCTGAAAACGCTCTTGTGTAATGCCTTGCTTGCCGTTATGGCTAAAGCGTAGCTCCAACTGCTGTGCGTGTTGTTCGGTATGCACTTCTGCCCTGTCTGCCTGTGCGTGTTTGAGGGTGTTGTTAACCAATTCCTGTACAATACGGTATATAGCCAAGGATTGGTTGTCGTCCAGCACAGGCAGGTTGTCGCCCGTGTACGTAATATGTATTACACCACTTTTATTAAATACATCAAAGAAAGATTGCAATGCCATTTGCAAGCCAAGCCTTTGCAGCATAGCCGGCTGCAGACGGTGGCTCAGGCTACGCACCTTGCCGATGGTTTCGTCTATCAGGTGCTGGCTTTGTGCAAATGCCTCGCTATGCGCCCCCTCTTTGTCTGCCATCCGCAGGTACAGGCGTACAGATGCCAGCGTAGCACCCACATCATCGTGCAGCTCTGCCGCTATGCGGTTGCGTTCTTCTTCCTCTGCACGTATCGCCGCTTCTGTCAGTTCTTTTTCTTTTTGGCGATTGATGATGTCAAGCTGTTGTTTGTGCTTTATTACCTTGCGCTGATACTGCACTACAAACAAAATAATGCCTGTTGCCAATGCCAGCATAGCGCAAGCACCTAATAATACTATGCTAACGTTTGACACTTCCATTATCTACTGCTAAGGCTTTAGCAAGAAATATATTCTTGATGATATTGAGGCTACAAAAAAGATAATTCCATAATAAACTTATCATGTTATAATCCTGCACTTCTATTATTTGTGCAAATAGAAATATAAAAAATACCCCAGATGCGTAAACTAAGAAAGCTACGTTAACCCAAAAAAATGAAGAATGCTCAATGAAATCTTGTTCTGGTTCTTTTATTTGTTTGTAGAATCCTGCTATTGAATAAATAATGTAGTATAAATAGAAAATAGCTCCGGCTGAAAGATTAACTCTAAAAACATCAAAAGGTATTGATGTATTATATGGACGGATGAAGATCGTATGAATAAGGAATAGTAATATCCCTATAGCAAATGTGGCATAATAAGTGGCATTAACTCTATATAACTGCCTATAGAATACTGATATCAGACAAAACTCAACAATCAGGAAAGTATTTTCTATCCCTGGTACATGTAAGTTGCTTTTCTTTAGTAAAAAAGTACCCAAATCAAAAAAAAGACACATTACGGTATACCACCATAAAATAGGCTTGGTTCTCCTTCCGAAAATAATTGGAAAGATGTGTGAAATATTCGAAGCAAACTTGAATATTATGGTATAAGGCATTCCATGTTGTTATGGATACAGATTACTCAAATCATAAAACTTCACTGTTCCCGCACCTATGGCCTTGAAGATGATATCATATTCATTCTCTGCATTCCTAGCTTTAAAGAATTCAAAACGTTCTGCGTTCATAAGCTGCCTGATGCCTTTAAACAGTGGGATAGAATAATACACAGTCGTTTCAAGCATCTCTACCAGTGTTACAGTAACGTCATTATTTGATGTGTCGTTCTCATCCATTTCAAAGCGAAGACGGTGTGTATTGCAATTAGTGTGTTGTATCAGATTATTTATTGTTGCCCATGTAACAGATGTGGGTGCGTGCAATGGCGAAGCGGTACCCCAAAAGTTTGTATGATAATCCTCGAAAGTGGATTGTGATATTTCGTGGTTGTTGGCAATTTCCAACTGGTCTGCAGGATTGTTACAATCGTATTTACGCTCGTTGCTCATAATAGTAGTTTGTTTTTTATAAAGATAATAGAAGCATTAACGTTTATGCAACTGTCTGTTGCTATTTCGCGTAGCATTCGCACTAAAATGCGTATTTCTACGCAATACTAAATCCGTATTTCCGCTCTTGTGCAGCGGGTGTCAAGGTTGCAATTTTACACGCTACGTACACAACATACACCAAAAAACACCCACCATGTTCTCCCCGGCTTTTTATATACAACAGGATAATACACCCCTACATGCCGCTATGCGGTATGGCCCTGCCCCTTCGGGGGTGGGGTTTGATTATATACCCTATTTGTTTTGAATGATTTTTAATAATAACTAAACAGCCAATTATGAAAAACCAATTACTGTTATTACTCGCCTTACTGCTCTTTACAGGTGCAGCAGCACAATCAATCAGTTTCGAGAAAAAACGCGACACCATCAAGGTAGCGAAGGGTGAAATTATAGAGCATACTATTAAGATAAAATGTGAGGGCTGCTACGACAAGCAAAATTTCTCTGCTGACCTGTACGCTATAGACTATCCTGAAGAACTCATCAGCCTGACAACCAAGAAAAAAGATATGACTGTTCTTGCAGACAAGCCTTTTGAGCTGACCCTGCTTGTGAAGGGTAAAGACACTATGTTTGGTAAGTTGGTAGAAGTAACACTGGAAAATAAAACTACCCGCAAGGACAATGATAAAACCATGTATGTCTACATTCAGGAAAAATCTGATAATAAAAAAGCTGTGCGCAGGGCAAACGAAAACAGGCTGATGTATCTGAATGCAGGAACATTTGATTTTCTGGAATCAAAAATCAACTACGTAGGGCATGTAAATATTTTTGCCCCCAATGCCACCATCGAAAAAGATACCCGTTTCGGATTCAATACAGGTATTATGAAGCTGAATTACTGGATGAATAATGCAACGGTAGATACACTGATGCAGCAACGCAGGTATCAGAATGTTTCACTCAATCCTTTGAAGCCATTAGATAGCGGAGGTAAATACTTACGACAATCCAATACGTACACCACGCGCATCAAAAATACAGTATATAGCTTTTATGCACAGCCTATGATTGATATCATAGAAAAAGGCAGCAGTGACGCACAGATATACTTTCACCTGCACGCAGAGTTATTGGTAAGCAGGTACGAAGCAAAAACAACATTGGTAAACAACCAGACTGACACCAATGTATATGCAGGTAATGAAAACGGAAGGGATATTGGGCTGCGCGACTACCTGCCTGCAGAGGTAGTATATAACAGAACCTATCTGAACGGTTACTTTGGCGGTGGATTTACATTCAACTGCATACCCTGGAAAGAAGGTACGTTCTTCTTTCAGCCTACTTTTGGCGTAACGACAGACCATCCTTACGATGTTCAACGCACTTTATTATCGGGCATGCCACGCCCTGTAAACAGAGTATGGAGTGGATTCTATTTAGTTCGTGCATATTATACGCATACATTATCTGCCGATGCCAGTGTGATACTGGGTACAGATATTCGTGGCCTACTGCCCACTTTCGACCCGGCCTATGCAGCCTATGTTGGCGTCAACCTGTCGGTGGGAGCAGCTATGAAGTTGATAGGAGTGAACACGGGTGGTGATGAAAAGAAAAAAGAATAACAATTAGTCAGTAATTATCTCCATGTTGTCATGCGTGAATTAGTCGCCATGCATTGTCGCGTACACCCAAAAAAATAATTGATAAAAACAATTGAAACAGGCTATATATCTATGTTTTAATAGTTCAGTTACTCCTCAACTGCATCTCATGCACCCAAAAATGAGCGCATAATAAAATACCCTGCTTGTTTGTATAGAGTAGTTTAGCCAACGGCAACGCTCCGCAATAAGCAGCAACGATATTTTTTTGTTTGTTTTGTTTGGAAGGGGCGGTTCACCGCCCTTTATTATTCTCAATATGTAACGCAGAACAAAATTGTTTCATCACTAAAAACTATTGAGAATATGAAAAAGTTATTGACGTATTTAGTTGCCATTAACGCCATCATCTGGCTCACTGCCTGCCCGCCAAAACCCAAGGGCATCAAAATGTTTGAAGCATCGCAAATGCGTGCCGCGCCAGGCGAACGCATAGACCTTACATGGCAATATGAAGAGGGTAGTACAATAGCCAAACAAATGCTCTACCTGCACCGCCTTTCTTTTTATGGCATACAGAAAGATTCTATCATACTGGAGCGTACACAAAGGGTAGCCAACTTCAGCTATGCCGGTGCAGTAAGTGTACAATTAGTTGCCATTGAAGACAACGATAATAAAACGAGGTACAGTGCTATCTTAGAAGTGAAATCTGAAAGAGAGCAATTTATGAAAGCCACATTGCGCTCTTCATCGCCTGACAGGCCTTATATGGGCTATAAAAAAATAAGGGGAGGTGGCTTTGAAGGTGCTGTCAACATCGAGTTCACCAATTATATAGCCTTCTACAATCGTAGTGGTGTGGATAACCCACAAAGGCCTGCAGAAATAAAAATAGATGATATAGTAGGTGTTTTCCCTCCTGGTACCAGTGATATTTTCAGGGGGCGCACAAGGGTAGATGGTAACACATTTACCTTATTGCAAGGACCCGACTTTCCGCTGAACGTACCCGGTAATATAGATGGAGGTGCTTCCAATCTTATAATATATGGAGGTGCCATAGTGTATGGTTATTCAGAAACCAAAACTTACAAAACAGGAGATGGTGAGACTGTTTTTTACAAAGATACAGATGAGCCGCAACCTGTATTTATTGCCATACCATGTTTGTATCTGCCAACGCGCAATGAGGTGCATATATCAGATATTCAGTTGGGTAATACACTACAGGGGCTAGTTACAGCCGCTAACTACTACAATAGCGTGTCGCTGTTTGGTAGTGGCAATACGGGTGTAACAAGTATACAGGTTGCTAATTTTTCATCGCCTGTCCCTACTGTGTCAGGAGATGTGAAGGGTGCAGTAACTATCTTCCCAAGTGGTACAGATATACAATCAACTTTTTCTGTTAATGTGGATGAAATAAAATTTAATATGGATTTGGTAGCAGATAATGCATTATTCAATTATTTGTTGCAACCGCAAAACAGGTAGTCATTCTATTTGCCCCTGATGAACAAGCAAACTTCCCGTATGCCATGGTCGGCAGCGGGATTTTTGTTTACAGCAACTTACCTTTGCAGCGATGGACAAACAACAAGAAACAGAAGTACACAAACAACTGATAGACATCAGCATCAAATCGCATATACAATCGTTGGTAACAGAGGGGCAGATAACCGATGGAGATTTTTATCTGAACGATGCGGGGGACAAAATGATAGACATAACCGACGATGCGGGTGATGTTATTGTATTCAACTACACACAGGGCAAGCTGTATAGTTATGCCGGCAG
>CALESY010000149.1 GCA_937919945.1 uncultured Chitinophagaceae bacterium
TAAAACCTACAAGTATAAAACATGAGGGAAAGCTTTACTCTTTATTCAATTTTATCACACTATTATTTTTATCATCTCTGTAGCGGATGAGGTAGATACCCGCTGGTTGGCCGGCTATGTCTATATCCTGTGTATCATTCTCCATTTTAGCACGCACTAATACTTTGCCCGTAATATCTGTTATCTCAACTATGCCATTATCTGCACGCGTGCCGGCAACTACAGTAATGGTTACCTTATCTTTTGCGGGATTCGGGTAAGCCGTCAGGCTAAAGCCTTTCGCATTACTAATATTACCTATACCCGTTGTTGGTTGGGTAAGGAAAGAATCAAGGCCCCATGAAGATAATGGTGTTGGCGAACAATGAGCACGCAGGAAGAAATATAATTGTGTGCCTGGTGCCAACCCTTGCAGCAATACACTTGTAGCCGTAGTAATATTACCCGAAATCGGTGGTACCGGGCTGCTGTTAATAGCATATTCATATTGCTGTACAGTAGGTACAGGCACCCAAGATGCAACGGCAGTGGTGCTTGATATATTATTGATGTTGGCTTCGGGCATGTAACAACATTGAGGCACATCAAAGTAGTCCATCTTCCATGGAGAATACTCCCAGTTTGCCTGATTCTTCGTATCGTCGCATATACTGCGAACATAAACGTAGTAGCGTGTACCGCAAGTAAGCGGGATATTGACATCCGGCAGATTTACAACCGTATCGGTGGTCAGGTAGTTGCCTGTACCGGGTTCGGGTACGGCTTGTACGGTGCTTATCCAGTATTCATATTTTACAGCATTGGGCCTGCGCGTCCATTTTACCGTTGCGGTTGTAGATGTAAGGTTGCTGTAAGTTATTTTCAGCGGTTCTCTGCATGGGTTTATTACTTCAAAATCATAATCTTCCACCTCGCCATGTACATAGTCTCCCGGCAAGCAAGGATGTGTGCCCATTAAAGTATCAGGTGGCACATAAGGTGCGAAAGCTCCGCTACGTGTACCAGCTCTTACGCGCATACGTGTCAGCCCGTTTTTGGCACTAAGCGGCACGGGAAAAGATGATATGAAGTTGCCGCTGAGATAGCCCGTGGTAGGCGAAACTACCATTCTCTCACCTGTAAATGTCAGTGGGTTGTACTTCGTGTTATCAAATACGCCATCTCTGTTCCAGTCTACCCATACTACTATTCGATACGGGTAACGGATAGGGTCAACGGCGGGAAGTGTGCCCGGCTGCTGCGTGTTGATTGTAATATTGATATTAGCACCTGCATTAGCAACAATAGTATTACCTGCACCACTGTAATATGTGTAGCCCGAACAAGTATTATTGTTGTTTACCACATTGGTTGTTGCATTGGTTGTGCTCACACTATTGATGCGCACCGTAAGTGGTGCAGTTCCACAAGAAGAAACTGTACCCGGAGCAGGGACACAATACTGTGCATTGGCAGCATTTACGCCTGCTATAAGGCTTATAATACCGGCAAGAACATGTTGACGTACACTCATAGTATCGCTTTTTGTATTATAAATTTATATAGCATAGAATTAATAACAGATTAAAATATTTTCTATAACTAACGGTTAATAAGTATATCATTTACATTTTAAAAAAGTGTCGCATATAAAAACAAAAACCGGGTGCAGATGCACCCGGTTCATTTATT
>CALESY010000150.1 GCA_937919945.1 uncultured Chitinophagaceae bacterium
AAATACAACCCATGCTCAATGGTGGCTCGCAAGAACGGAACATGCGAGCAGGTACTGAAAACCTGTATGGCATTGTTGGCTATGCCAAAGCATTGGAAATAGCTACAGAGCGATATGAACAAGACAGCCAATATATACAGGGCCTGAAAAACTATATGATAAAGAAGTTGCAAGCTGCTTTCCCCAATATATTGCTGAATGGTGATGTACAAGGCAATAGCCTCTATACCGTATTAAATGTTGGCTTCCCACTTACTGATAAATCAGACATGCTACTTTTCAACCTCGATATGGCAGGCATATGCGTTAGCGGTGGTAGTGCATGCAGTAGCGGTGCCAACAGCATCAGCCATGTAATACAGGCACTCTACCCCGAAAAAGCCGCCTCTGTTGTGCCCATACGCTTCTCTTTCTCAAAGCACAATACTACTGCAGAGGTAGACCTTGTGATTGAGAAATTGCAAGGCATGATATAATCATATTCCTTAAACTATTATTTGCTAACAATTAGCTAACTGGATGTAAATCTATTGTTAACGGCATTCTCATATTTGGTATGCATATCCATGTAGTTGCATATTTGCATCATACTAATACTAAAATAAAAAACAAAGAGGAAAATGAGTAAAATCAAGCGTTTCGTTAGCAATTTACTTGACTTAACACGCATAGACAAAGTGCAAATCACTGTTTGGAACAAATCAATTTATCAATAAAAACGCGTGCGTTTTTCTGCTAAAGCATAGTTATTCATATTTAATCAACCCGTTAAACAAACAGAAATGCTTGTTTAGATAATATTGTATTTCCATATTTGTGCCACAGAAAATAAAAGCACATTTATGAAAATCTTCCTTTCTACCAGTATTATCCTGCTTACCATCATGCTGGTATTACCAACAATTGCAGAAGCTCACTACTCTTGGTGCACAAGTACAAGGTGTTATTGCGGTGGTGGCTATGCCGTACCATTAGACGGTGGTTTGAGTTTTTTAGCCGTTGCAGGTGCTGGCTATGGCATAAGTCGCTTCAGGGCAAAAAAGAGAGAAAACAAAAGCAAATAGTCGTCCGGTATAGTTTATGTAATGTAAACTGCTGGTTAATGATTGGTAAATTCTTGCCTGATATGCAAGAAAAGGGGATATTTGCGCCTATCCTCGAAAAATAAAAAACGACGCTCGTATGAAAAAAGTCCTCTATTCTGCTAAGGCATTGCTGTTGACGGCAATGCTGGTACTGCCTTTGAGCAGTTTTGCTCACACAACATGGTGTAATACAAAATACGGCTGGAAATGTAACTGTGGCGGTGGTGGCTATGCTGTTCCGCTTGAAGGTGCTGCAGCTTTACTAATAGCCGGTGCAGCTGGCCTTGGCATCAAAAGATTCAGAAGCAATAAAAAAGATAAATAAACAGCAATCATATTAGCAGATAAGAGATGAGTACTGAAACCAACAACACCACAAGTAAAATAATTCCGGCCAACATCAGGCCTATTCTCATTAGAGGTATTTTTCTGGTTGTTAGTTGGACTTTAGTATATAAATATATCCTAGCCCCATTAGGCATACCAGACAATCAGTTGAGCAAACTGGTACAGATAGGTACTGCCGAGTTTTTATCGTGGTTTTATCCTAATGTCACTCAGATTGGCACAATGGTAATAATAGATAGTGTACCCTCAGTCAGTATAGGGCATCAATGCAATGGCCTCGAACTAAACGCACTGTACGTTGGTTTTATGCTTTGCTTCCCCGGTAGTTTTAAAAAAATACTCATATACACCATTGTTGGTTTTACAGCTATTTACTTACTGAATGTATTGCGTTGCGCAGCATTAGCAGTCATGTATATCAATCACCACTACCTTACAGATTTTGCACATCACTACGCATTTAAACTCGTGATATATGCTGTGGTATTTTATGGCTGGGTGCTGTACTCAAAAAAGCCTGCTGCTAAATGAAAGTGAAGAACCGTATCATATTTTGGTTGTTTTTCATCGTCATCTCCACACTATGCTGGATTGATTATCAATACTTTACAGAGGGACACGCCCACCTCATTACGCCACTGCAGCGGCAGATAGGCCATATTGCGATATTAGTAATTATAGCCCCGATAGGCTATGCAGGTTGGCGTTTTTATGGAGTACATTGGATACAAAAACTTTGGCTTGTTTCGCACATAGCAGCCATCTGTATAATAGGTGCTATAGGTCTCATACAATGGAAGACTGCTGCGTTTGGCATTGGTTTTCTTGACCAGATAAGTAGCCTTCGCTTATTTTTTACCAGCCCGCTACCTTATTTCATGCTTTACATTATACACAAGGCCGTATACACACAACAACATGGTAATAAATAATTCATCTTTTTTTGTTGGTTTTGCAAAAAAGTTTACCTTTGCAGTCCTTAAAAAATAATATAACGGTATAGCAAATGCCTACTATTCAACAATTAGTTCGTAAAGGTCGTACGCAAATTCGCGCCAAGTCAAAGTCTCGTGCTTTGGATGCTTGCCCTCAGCGTCGCGGCGTATGTACTCGTGTGTACACTACTACTCCAAAGAAACCAAACTCTGCTTTGCGTAAAGTTGCCAAAGTGCGCTTGACAAACAAGATAGAGGTTATCGCATACATTCCGGGTGAAGGTCACAACCTGCAAGAGCACTCTATCGTGCTGATACGCGGTGGTCGTGTTAAGGATTTACCGGGTGTACGTTATCACATAGTACGTGGCGCGCTGGATACTGCGGGCGTTAAAGACCGTAAACAAAGCCGCTCTAAATACGGTACTAAGAAAGAAAAAGCTAAAAAATAATATTTAA
>CALESY010000151.1 GCA_937919945.1 uncultured Chitinophagaceae bacterium
TTAGGCATTCCCTACCAAAAGGTGCGTAACGGTCATATTAGTGTTGTACATGGTTGGGGGCCTTAATGCATTCACTTTTATGTTACAAATACAGTTAACATGAAACAGTTATTAACAATGCTCGCAACGCTCTTCTTGTTTGATGTTGCCGTAGCGCAACACAATGCCGGTAATAATGGTAAGATCCTGATGGTGGTTAGCAACCCATCTATATCTAAAACAACCGGATGGCCTATTGGTGTATGGTATGCAGAATTAACACATCCTTATTGGGCTTTCAGTGAAGCTGGTTATCAGGTAGACATTGCCAGCCTCAATGGCGGTGAAATACAATTTGATGGATTTAGTGATCCGGAAGATGCCAGTAAATATGCAGCTTTTGATTATGTGTCCTTGGGCTTTAAAAAAGATCCGGCGAAAATGGCACTTACTAAAAACACCCTCAAACTGTCCAACATTAATCCTGCAGATTACAAAGCCATTTTCCTTTGCGGTGGTCAGGGACCGATGTTTACTTGGCGCAACAATCCTGAAATAGCCACTTTCTTTTCTAATTTCTATCAAACGGGTAAACCCGCTGCCGCTATTTGCCATGGCACCGCTGTACTCTTAGAAGCAAAGCTGCCTAATGGCAAATACCTTGTTGAAGGAAAACGTTGGACGGGTTTTGCTAACAGTGAAGAAAACTATGCGGATGCTTATGTAGGTATGAAGATTCAACCATTCCGCATTGAAGACGAAGCACGCAAAATGCCCAATAGTCGCTTTGAAGTAGCACACATGTTTGATGCGCACGCAGTAAAATATGGGAATCTAATTACAGGCCAACAACAAAACTCAGGCGCAGCAGCAGCAGAACTAGTGCTCAAGGCGCTGGAAGAAGATAAAAAACGTTATCCAACATATGTGCTGGTACATGGTGCATGGGCAGACGAAAGTGCCTGGGGCTTCGTACGCAATGAGCTTGCTCAAAAGGCCAATGTTGTTGTCGTAAACCTACCCGCCCATGGAGCAGACAACACTTATGGTGCAGGGGTTGGACTCGCAAACTATGTTAAAACGGTAAGTGATGCTATTAACGCGGTAAGCGGTAGGGTGATATTGGTGGGCCACTCCATGGCTGGCGCAATCATTTCACAAGTGGCAGAAAACATGCCCGGTAAAATTGACCGCTTGATTTATGTAGCCGCGTATCTGCCGAAGAATGGAGAGTCTGTACAAGGCATCAATACCAGTTTCTATGGTAACAAACCAATTGAGATATTCTCTTTCAATCAAGATTACTCCCTTGTCTCGGTTGAAAAAGAAGCGTTACCAACGGTTGTGTGTGCCGACTGCCCAGACTATATGAAAGAAACAATTGTAAAGTATCACAGAGCAGAACCCACCAAAGGCTTTAATGATGTGGTGAAGCTGGGCAATAATTTCAAAGCCATACCCAAATACTATATCAGTACCAAGAATGATAATGCAGTACCCTATGCATTACAACAAAAAATGATCAAAGCAAATGGTCAGATCAAACAAGTGGTAGAAATGGAAACATCACACCTTCCGTTTGTAGTAAAACCACAAGAATTTCTGCAAAACATTTGGCAATTCAGCAAATAAACAACCATGAAGCAAATCTGCATATTGCTGCTAGTGATTTGTCTGCCAATATTTGTTCAGGCGCAGATCAACGAAAGTGATACTGCACGTGTACAATTGCGTAGCAGTATCA
>CALESY010000152.1 GCA_937919945.1 uncultured Chitinophagaceae bacterium
TGGATATATTGTTCTTGTTGTTTCTCATATTATCGCTCATAGCAGAGATATTAGAAAAAATAGGAGGTTTTGGGTTTTCAGTTTTTTTTGTGCCATTCGCTAATTTGTTTATAGATTTCAAATCTGTATTAGGTGTTACAGCTATATTCCATCTGTCAAGTAATATTTCAAAACTTTATTTATTCAGGGATGGATTTAATAAGCAACTATTGGCGCAAATAGGAATACCTGCAGTTGTATTCGTAATCATCGGTGGTTTTTTGAGTAAGTATATTGACGAAGTAGTATTACAAACAAGCTTTTCAATTTTTATTATCATTACCAGTCTGTTTTTTTTGATATTCAAACACTTTGTTGTTCCGCCAAATAAGCAAAATGCAATGATAGGGGGGGACTTTATCGGGCTTTTTAGCAGGTGTTTTAGGCACTGGAGGTGCAGTCAGGGGTATAACAATGGTAGCATTTAATATTGAGAAATCAGCTTTTGTAGCCACATCAGCAGCTATAGATTTCGCAGTTGATTTTTCACGGACTATTGTCTATATATACAATGGTTATGTACAACAAGCACATGCGAAGTATATAATTGGTTTATTGATAATAGGCTTTGTAGGTTCTTGGATTGGGAAAAGATTACTGCAAGTCATTCCGCAAAATAAGTTTAGGATGGTTGTATTATTAATGTTGCTGGCAGTTGGCCTGTTTTCATTAATAAATACTATCAATAATCATAATGCTATATGATAAATATCATATGCTTAGGGTTCGCCTGTAGGTATGTTTGCAATATAAAGTATATGCAACATGGCTACAACACAAACAAGTATTAAGCACTTTTCAAACGAGCATAATGATTGGCTGCGCGGTCTTAGTTTTTACAAAGACGAAATGCAGATTATGAAAGACAGACTAACAGAAGTTGCAGGCAAGAATACAGGTAACGAAGCTGTAAGTATGCTAAACCATTTTGAAAATCAGATTGCTTTGCAAACAACCAATATAGATACGCTTAAGCACGATATAAACAATAATCTGGAGCAGGTAGTTAGTCAATTGAATGACAAAACCCCAGGATATATTGAGCAGTCTCTGGTTGACAAGCATAATTCATTACGTGACCAATACTATACACAAGAAAAAATCCTGAATGAATTGCGGCACGAGTTTCATCGTTATGCAGCTAAGTGGATGTAAACGCACTAAATCCCTCTGAGCAATAACCTGTTCAGAGGGGTTATTGATTATTCAGCATTTTTAACTTCTTCCTCATACTGCTGATTCAATTCATCAATAAAGGATAGCATTTCTTTACGCCCAAAAAACTTTACAGTGCTGGTTACAAAGCTGCGTGGAATATACTCCCATTCCTGCTTCATTGTATCTATAAAATGACGTACGTTTTTAGCTGCCTCACGTTGGGTGCTTTTATCCGCTTTTGTAAAAACCATATTAAAAGGTATGCCCCAGTCGCCCAGTTTGCGAAGAAAGGCAAGATCTAGCTCTTGTGGTTTGTGTCGGCTGTCAATAAGTACAAAAACGGTTACGAGGTTTTCGCGCTTTTGCAGATAATTGGTTATCATTTTCTCCCAAGATGCTCGTTGACTTTGCGATACTTTGGCATAACCATAGCCGGGTAAGTCTACCAGATACCATGCATCGTTGATCAGAAAATGATTGATAAGTTGGGTTTTCCCCGGGCTGGCAGATGTTTTTGCCAGCTTGGTTTGGTTGGTAAGCATGTTGATGAGTGACGATTTACCAACATTTGAGCGGCCAATGAAAGCATATTCCGGCTTGTCGGGGGTAGGGCAGCCCTCTACTTTGGGATTACTGATTAAATATTTTGCAGAACGTATTTCCATTAATAGTGCATGCCGTACTTTTGCACCCGATGCATGCCGATTACAATAATAACCCCGCTGCCAAGGTGGTGCCTGATGCAGGGTCAAATTTAAGCAAGAAAGAGCAGGTTGCCGACATGTTTAATAACATAGCGGGTAAATATGATTTTCTGAACCACTTTTTGTCTTTGGGTATTGATAAAGGCTGGCGTAAAAAGGCAATAGCTGAAATAGCCAAAGTAAAGCCCAAAACCATACTGGACGTAGCAACGGGGACAGCTGATCTGGCCATTGCAGCATCGAAATTGCAACCTGAAAAAATAACAGGTGTTGATATTGCCGACCAAATGCTGGAAGTGGGACGTAAAAAAATAGCTGATATTGGGCTGGCAAACATCATCACCTTGCAAAACGGCGATAGTGAGTCTATGCCTTTTGCAGATAATAGTTTTGACGCTGTGATGTGTGCTTACGGTGTACGCAATTTTGAACATCTGGAGGCAGGTTTGAAAGAGATGAACCGTGTAATGCGCACTGGGGGCAAACTGGCAATACTGGAATTCTCTCATCCAAAGCAGTTTCCTGTAAAGCAGTTGTACAAATTTTACTTCAAGTATATACTCCCTGCACTGGGCAAGGTAGTATCAAAGCATAGCAGTGCGTATACTTATTTGCCAGAGAGTGTGATGGCGTTTCCTGAAGGGAAAGTATTTTGCGAAACCCTGCAACGTTGCGGCTTTGCTGACGCGACAGCAAGGCCACTGACATTCGGTATCACAACACTATATACAGCTACAAAAAAATAACCCGATGCATTGCATCGGGTTATTTTTACTATTATTATTTCATCGCACCGAAATCTTTGAGTACTGATTTCAGTATATCAACCCTTAGAGTAGGCCAGTCTTTGGTGGTATCGCTAACAGGTGCGTCAAAATTCATGGCAAAGAAATAGGGGTACATACGCACATCGCTTTTGTTCATTGATTTTTCGTGCTCTTTTACCTGCTCTATTTTTTCAATAAAGCCCACCACCCACATTACGTTCGATTGTGTTCGAATACCCCAACCTGTTTTATAGTATAGCTTATAGTCCTTTGTTTGTTCCTGTAGCATCAGGCTTTTTACAATGCGTTGTGTACGCTCTGCAAATGGCAATTCAGCAAAATATAAGCGCTTCAGGAAGCCAACCTGCTCATCTGCTGAAATCTGTAAAGAGTCGTTCAACCAAAACTGGTCTATGCCGCCATTCATATTCCTGTTTCCATAATTGCTGGTGTCAAGGTAGTGCTGCATCAAATCCGGTCCTATTCGGCGGGCTATTTCCTGATAATAGTTTACACAACTAAGTTTAAACGCCTCGCGCATATCCATGTCTTTGTTCCATATATCCATGCGTCGCGGTATACTATCCCATTTAATTATCAATGACTCGTCAGGTGCAACACCTGTTTCTAATGCCACCATGGAATTAAATATCTTAAAGGTAGATGCAGGCAGGTAGCGTTGCAGACAGCGTTCTTTATTATAAAAATAAACGGCCTCATGGTTGTTGTCGCGTAACATAAAGCATCCGTTTTTGATGCCTTGTGCTTCAAAATGCTTGCCCCATTCGGGCTTATCGTGTAGCCTGCTTTCGCGGCAACTGCCTATAAAAAATGCGGTAAAAACAACTAATATCGATCCGAAACGCATACCTGATTTGTATTACGGGGGCAAAGATAGGGTGAATAATAACTATGTTGTAAATTGGTGAAAATTATACCTATGAAAAAAATATGGATAATGTTGATGCTTTTGCTGTCTTTTACAGCCAATAGCTATGCACAGAATGCGAAAATGCAATATGATGGGCCAAAAGATATACGTGTAATAGTTGGTAATTACTTTGTATATATGACCTTGGGCGATATTAAAGAAGCCTTTATGCAACTGCCACAACCAGTGCAGCAGAAATATGCAGAGATGATGGATATACCAATGGGTGTAAAGGCTACCATCAACATTATACAAGGCAGCAAAGCGCAAGCCAGTATTATGGAACCTGTTATACAACGCCATGTCGGCGGCTATTTACTGAAGCAAGGGTTGGCATATATAGAAAGCAAAGATGAAAAGAAAGTAACCGAACTGGAAGTAAAAGAAGGAGCAGCATTTACGGATGATGCCGGTTTTGAAGTACGCCAAATAACTTTTTACGACCCCAAAACAAAAAAGACAGTATTCACGGGCACAATCAATAATAGTTTTCAGTAAACACTAGTCGAAAGACTGATTGTTCGCTGCTGCTATCTTTACCATACGCTCGTAGTCTGTGGCAGACAGGTCGTTGAAGAAGAAATGCACAGGGTCTATTTTTTCGCCATAGCGTATCACTTCATAGTGGCAATGGGGTCCAGTACTTTTACCCGAACTACCTACCCAGCCTATTACTTGCCCGCGTTTAATGCGCTCGCCAACGCGCGATTTTATCTTTACCATATGGCCATATAGTGTTTCATACCCATAGCCGTGGTTGACTATGACATGGTATCCATAGCCACTGTTGTCATAGTTCGCTTCTTTAACTATGCCATCGCCAGTAGCATATATGGGAGTACCCATAGCTGCGGTAAAGTCTATGCCGGTATGCATTTTGGGTGTTTTATATATAGGATCAATACGATATCCGAAACCTGAAGCAACCCTGTCGAGCGATTTATTAGAAACAGGCTGTATGGCAGGTATAGCCGTCAGCATTTGTTGTTTGGCTTTTAACAGGCGTTCAAGTGTATCGTACGATTTCTGCTGAACCCCCAGTCTGTGTTTCAGGTCGTATAGTTGGTTACTGATGCTTTCTATTAACAGATCGGACGATGTGTAGGCAAACTGTTCTGCGTCGGCAACGCTGTATTTTTTCCCGTGCCTGATGCTATCCGGGAGCGGAGCAGATTCAAATACGCCACGGTATATGTTATTGTCTCTGTCTTCCAGTTCTGCTAATGTTTTATGTAGCGAGTTAATTTCTTTTTGCAACGATAGATATTCCTCTTTCAGTACCCGTATTTCGGTACGCAATGTCTTTTCTTTGGGCGAATCCAGAAAACGGAAGGCGATAGATACAATGATGATAGACGTAACAAGGGCAGCAGATATAAAACCCAGCACGCGCAGCGCTTTGACCTGCCATGAGGTTTCCAGCTTCTCGAACCTGTGCGTATCGGTATTATAAAAATATTTCCTTACCCTTTTCAAACAAGTGGTTTAGGGTAAAAATAACTATTTGCCCTAAAACTATTTGTATAGGCAGATGTTAAATATACGGGCTCCATGAAGGAGCCCGCCTGCTTTCGCACGGGGTGATAATGGGTGTATTATCTTCAATAAAAGTATCTGTATGCAGATAGTTCTCTAATACCGTTATCCCAGCATTTTTCTGTCAGTATCAGTACGGATAATGGTCAGGTAAAAATTGCTGACCATTATGTATGGGTCCCATGCATATATGTTCGCTTTTTTAACACAATACAATGACCAATAAACCCCGCCTGTTTTGTTATATTTGCCATCCTTTCTATAAAAGGGATATGCAGATATGCGAAGCATTTTTATAAAAGAGATTAATTCCTTTTTCAGTTCCATAGTCGGGTATGTAGCCATCCTTGTTTTTTTGGTGGCTTGTGGGCTGTTTATTTGGGTAATGCCACAAACCAGCATACTAAGAACTGATGGCTATGCAACATTGGATAGCTTTTTTGAATTAGCACCATGGTTTCTGATGCTGTTGATACCGGCTGTCACTATGCGTTCATTTGCTGACGAATTCAGAGGGGGTACGATAGAATGGCTGCAAACAAAGCCGTTGAAAGATACAGATATAATACTTGGCAAATACTTTGCTTCGCTCGTGCTTGTATTATTTGCCCTGTTGCCAACGCTAATTTATATATATACTATAAGCAACTTGTCGCAGGATGGTGCGCCGATAGATGGTGGTGGTATAGCTGGTTCTTATTTTGGTTTGTTTTTTCTGATTGCAGGTTTTACTGCTGTTGGTATATTTTGTTCATCGCTTGCCAACAATCAGATAGTAGGCTTTCTAGTCGCCTTGTTTGCCTGCTACTTGTTGTATAGCGGTTTTGAATCGCTCAGCAAAGTTCCTGCATTCGTAAATGGTATAGATTATTACTTAGGTATGGTGGGTATGTCATTTCATTATGATTCCATAAGCCGTGGTTTTATAGACAGCCGCGATGTTATTTATTTTCTATCTATAGTAGTATTGTTTATATCACTTACTCGTTTATCACTTAGCAGCCGCACTTGGGATAAGGCTTCACAGGATTGATTACACTTATGGCAAAAAGTTCTACAAAAAAACGCTCGTCACAATTGCAGCAAGCTATTATACGCATGCTGATTTTGGCTGCCATTTTAGTTGGCATTAATATACTGGCCGCAAGGTTTCATAGAGGTATAGACCTTACAAAAGAAAAAAGATTCACACTATCGCAACCAACTAAAAAGATGTTGCGTGAAATGAATGACGTAGCTGTATTTACCGTCTACCTGAAAGGCGACTTCCCTGCAGGTTATCAGCGTTTGGCAGAGGCTACACGGGAAAAGCTGGAGTCGTTTAGAAGTGTAGCGGGCAAGAAGATAGTTTATAGGTTTATAAACCCTTTTGATGGCAAAACAGAAGAAGAAAAAGTGTCGATTTCAAAAGAATTGGCAGAGAAAGGTATTTATGGTGTTAACCTGCGGATTGCAGATGAATCAGAAGGCTATAGCGAGAAGTGGGTATTCCCTTACGTGTTGGTACAGTACAAAAACAGCGAAACGTCAGTAAACATATACGACGAAGTGCAGTGGATGAATACTTGGGAGAATCTGATAAAGTCTGAAAATCAACTGGAATACAAATTAGCTTCTGCCATCAACAGGTTGAGCCAGCCGGCAAAACCGGAGATTGCCTACATAATTGGGCATGGAGAGGCATTGGGTGTATATACGTACGACTTGCTCCAATCACTTTCTGTACAATATAAAGTAGACACATTCGATCTGACATCTAATTACTATATACCCAAAACATATAAAGCTATCATTGTAAACAGGCCTACAACACCAATAGACGATCGTGAAAAATTTAAAATAGACCAGTATATAATGGAGGGCGGTAAAGTGCTGTGGGCAATAGACCAGCTTTTCACGCCTATGGATAGCCTTACAAAATCGGAACAGTTTATGACGTTGGACTATGGGCTGGAGCTTGACGATATGCTGTTTAAATATGGAGCGCGTATAAATCTGAATGTTATTGAAGACTTGCAATGTTTGCAATTACCCATTATCGTTGGGGCTCAAACAGGTAAGCCGCAAATGCAGAACAGGCCTTGGGTCTTTTATCCCATTTTTTCACCGGCATCTCAGCACCCGATAGTGAAAAATCTGAGTGGCATATTTGGCAGGTTTACAAATAGTATAGATACGATCGCCAACCCCGAAGTGAAAAAAACGATATTGCTGCAATCATCCAAATATAGTCGTACAGAAGCTTTCCCGGTAAGGGTTAGTTTAAGTATGTTGAAATACCCATTAACCCCCGATTTATTTACGAATCCATATCAGCCATCAGCTGTATTGTTGGAGGGTAAATTCAAATCTGCATTTGAAAACAGGTTGGCGCCGGGTTTTATCAAATTACTGGAAGATTCACTAAAAAGAAAATTCCGCACGGTTGCAGATACCGCTACAAGTATGATAGTGGTATCTGATGGAGAAATGTTTGAAAACGATTTTTCTCAGTCGCAGGGAATTATGGAAATGGGGTACTGGAAGTTTATGCAAACAAGGTTTGAGAACAAAGAGTTTTTATTAAACTGTATTGAATACCTGACTGATAATAGCGGACTGCTGGAAGCAAGGGTGAAAGATCTTAAGCTGAGGATGCTGGACCGCAAACGAGTAAAAGAGGAAAAGGCTACATGGCGGTTGGTGAATATTGGCATACCAATAGCACTGATATTGATTTTTGCATCGGTGTATATGTTCTTCCGAAAACGCAGGTACGAGAAAAAAGCAGCATAGACAATTCAGACGTAAGGCAATGAAAAAAACAATAGCATATTTAGTAGGGTTGATACTGGTGGTAGCAGCAGTATGGTATTTTGTATTTAGGGATAAAAATGTTTTTGGTGGCAATGAGGCAAACTTTACCATTGAAGATACAAGTGCTATTGGTAAAATATTTCTGGCAGATAAAAAGGGTAATAGCATACTGCTTGAGCGCAAAGATGGTGAGTGGATACTGAATAAACAGTATCCTGTAATATCACAATCTATCAACACCCTGCTGTATACACTAAAGAGCCAGGTAGCGCAGTACCCAGTTAATGAAAGTGCTTATAATAATGTAATTGTGATGTTGGCAGGTGAAAGTGTCAAGGTGGAAGTGTACGACAAAGACAATGATAAAATGACTGTCTTTTATGTAGTTGGTCAAGCAAGCAATAATCAGGGCAGTTATATGATGATGGAAGGTGCCGATATGCCTTATGTAGTGCAGATACCTGGCTTTGATGGCTATGTTGCTACCCGCTATACTACTGATATAAAAGACTGGCGAGACAGGACGGTGTTTAACATCCCGCAATCGAAGCTGCAATATGTAAAACTGACTTATAAAAACGAACAGCTGAATAGCTACACCTTCAAAAAAGCAGACAGTGGCTTTGTTGTAGATGCAGAGCCTATGTTGATAGCAGGTAAGCAACCTAATAAACGTAGGGTAGAAGTGTACAGTAAGTTTTTTGAAAAAGTATTTAGTGAAGGCTATATTAATGGTACTATAAAGTTGGATTCGGTTATTAAAAGTGTGCCTATGATGTGTACAATTGAAGCTGCTTCAACGGATGGTAAAACACAAAAAGCAGATATATACTGGATGCCTCTTAACAGGCGTAGTAAAAATATGCTTACCCCTTTTCCTGGTATTGATAACCAATACGATGCAGACCGCTTTTATGCAGTAATAAATAATTATAAAGACACTATTATTATTCAACGCGCTACATTCGATAAAATATTGCGTAAAGCATACGAGTTTTATGAGGCAGATGATACGGCATCGAAAGATGTAATACAAGTGCCCAAAGGAGCGGGTAACGTAATAAAAGCAACATCCGGGAATTAGCCCGGATTTCTCTTTTTTGATTATTAATTTTAGCGTGATAAGCACGTTATGATAAAAAGGCCCCAAGCAGAAGAGTTAAGAAAATGGTGCAATGGTATGATGCTGTTGCATGGGAATGATATATCCGTCGAGGAGTTGGTAATAGATACTCGAAAAGTAGCGGAACCCGAAAAAGCTTTATTCATAGCTTTGAAAACGAATAGAAGAGATGGGCATAGCTTTATACAACAAGCATACGAAAAAGGCATACGCAACTATCTTATTTCAGCAGAAATAGAGATTGCAAAATACCCCGGCGCAAATTTTATACAGGTAAAAGATACACTAATCGCTTTACAACAAATAGCAACAGGATACAGAAAGCAGTTTGATATTCCGGTAATAGGCATCACAGGAAGTAATGGTAAAACAGTAGTAAAAGAATGGCTTTATCAATTATTACAAGAAAGTTATAATACAGTAAGAAGTCCTAAAAGCTATAACTCACAGATTGGTGTACCGCTGTCTGTATGGTTGTTAGAGCCTGAACAACAACTGGCAATATTCGAAGCAGGTATATCGCAGCCAGACGAAATGCAGAGGCTGGAAAAAATAATACAACCAACAATTGGGGTATTTACGAATATAGGAGAGGCGCATAGCGAAGGTTTTCTGAATATCCGGCAGAAGATAAATGAGAAACTGGGCCTCTTCAGGCATGTGCAGCAATTGGTCTATTGTATAGATTACCCTGAACTGAATGAAGTACTAGTACATTATAAGTCGAATGTACGCAATCATGGAGGTGAGCAACCATTGAAGCTATTCACTTGGTCGCATAAAAACGAAGATGCAGACCTTTATATAACAAGTGCTTCGAACGAATCAGGCAAGACAAACATCCAAGCTATCTATCAACAGCAGCTAATCGGTATTACAATACCGTTCAATGATGCAGCATCAATAGAAAACGCTATTCACTGTTGGGCTATTATGTTGCTTTTGGGTTTGCAACAATCGATAATAAATGAGCGTATGTTGCGCTTACAGCCTGTTTCTATGCGGTTGGAGTTAAGGCGCGGTATTAATGATTGCACAATCATCAATGATACTTACAATTCAGACATGACATCGCTGCTTATAGCGCTAGACTATCTGGAGCAGCAAAAACAACATCAACAACGCACGGTTATATTATCAGATTTGCTACAAATTGCACGTCCCGATGCTGAATTGTATGAAGAAGTAGCAGACCTGTTGGGCCGTATGAATGTACAACGCTTTATTGGTATTGGCCCTGCATTGTATAAACACAAAGCACTCTTCAGGCAACACAAAAAGCTACGAAGTGTGTTCTTCAAGTCAACAGAAGACTTTCTGAAAAAATTCCACCTTATTACATTCGAAAACGAAGCTATTCTGCTGAAAGGTGCCCGTGTATTTGCGTTTGAAAAAATAGATATGCTGTTGGAGCAGCAAATACACCAGACTGTATTGTCTATCAACCTGTCATCACTAACGCACAACCTGAACGTATTCAGAAGCAAATTAAAGCCCGACGTGAAAGTAATGGCTATGGTAAAGGCTTTTTCTTATGGTAGTGGTAGTTATGAAATTGCACATTTATTACAATATTCAGGTGTCGATTATTTGTCTGTAGCTTATACCGATGAGGGCATCACGCTACGCAGGGCCGGCATTACAATGCCAATCATGGTAATGAGCCCCGATGCTACATCCTTCGATAGAATGATAGCTTGGAAGCTGGAACCTGAAATTTATAATGTGCGCTCGTTAGAGTTATTCACCAACATAGCGCAAACCTTACAAGTAAAAAATTATCCTATACATATAAAGTTGGATACCGGTATGCACCGCCTGGGTTTCATGCCACACGAGCTGGAGGCACTTATGGAGCATTGCGATAACAATCCGCATATACAAATAGCCAGTGTATTTAGTCACCTGGCGGCCAGTGAAGACTCGAGCTTAGACCATTTTACAGCACACCAAAAAGAGCAGTTTGAACAAATGAGCCACGCACTGCTGATGCGTTTGCCCAATAAACCTTTAAGGCACTTATGTAACTCTGCTGCCATTGCTCGCCATCCGGACATGCATTATGATATGGTTAGGCTGGGCTTAGGTTTATATGGTATAGATGGTAGCAGTGTCTTACAAAAAGAATTGAGGCAAATCAGCACATTGAAAACAACCATCGCACAAATAAAAACCATACCTGTCGGCGAAACAGTAGGCTATGGCAGAAAAGGAGTCGTCGATAAAGAAACACGTATCGCCACCATTAATATCGGCTATGCAGATGGCTACCCCCGCACATTAGGTAATGGCAAAGCGTACGTACTGGTACATGGCAAGCCTGCCAAATTAGTAGGCATAGTATGTATGGATTTGTGTATGATTGATGTTACAGATATACCCGATACTAAAGAGGGCGATGAAGTAATAGTCTTTGGCCCGCAACTACCACTGACAAAACTATCTGAATGGGCAGATACTATACCTTATGAGATGATGACAGGTATATCGCAACGTGTGAAGAGGGTTTACGAAAATGAGGTGTAAAAAAGTAGTATATTTATGTTAATTATTGATTTTAAAAAATAAAGCTGCTGGATAAGTGCATTATAGGATTATGAAAAAATGTTTGATAGTAATTACTTCAATAAGTTTGGTGTTCGTTTACAGTTGTTCTAATTCAATATCCGATTTAGCATCAGTAGATAAACAAGCATCTGGGGGGAATAGTACAAATGCATCCAATGTTACATCTTCTGTAAAATCTGTTGATACATTGCAGAGTATACAATTAAATAGTCCTGTAAATAATGACAAAACTTCGTCATTGTCTGAATAGCAATATGAAAACTATGGCTTGCTAATACTCACATAATTATCAATTGGCAATCTTTTAGCAATGCTCCGTGCCAAAGTCATTTCATCGGCATATTCAAGTTCGCCGCCAAAAGATATGCCCCTTGCTATGGTGGTAATTGTAATAGGCAGTCCTGCTGTTTGTTTGGCAATGTAATAAACAGTCGTATCACCCTCAATAGTAGGACTGAGTGCCATGATTAGCTCCTGTGTGTTTCCGTTTTTGGCCCGTTCGTACAATGTAGGTATGTTTAGTTGTTCAGGACCTATACCATCTAGTGGCGATAATATGCCTCCGAGTAAGTGATACAAACCATTGTATTGTCCTGTACTTTCTATTGCTATCACATCGCGTACAGATTCTACTACACATATCTGGCTTTTGTCTCTTGCTGGATTGTTGCAAATATTGCAAATTGGCGTATCTGCTACATTGTGGCATTGTTTGCAGAACATAATCTCGCTACGCATTTTAGCCAATGTTTCTGTAAAAGCCAATACACTTTCTTTTTCCATCTTCAGCATATGCAAAACCATACGTAAGGCAGTTTTCTTACCAATACCGGGTAGTTTTGAAAACTCCTTAACAGCATCCTCTATCAACTTTGATGAAAAAAACATTAACTAAAGTTACGGTTAGTTTATTCAATAAAAAATCGGGCGGAATTTTCCGCCCGATTTTTTATTG
>CALESY010000153.1 GCA_937919945.1 uncultured Chitinophagaceae bacterium
AGCGCCCCTCATCGTTATCGGTAAGTGTACGTACTAGTGTTATTTTTTCGCCTGCACTGTTATCTGTCCACAGGTTTTTGGGTATTTGGTTTTTATTATTCGAAATGATTTGGTTGGCAACATTCAGTATAGATTGTGTGCTGCGGTAGTTTTGTTCCAGCTTCACAATCTTCACATCTTCATAATCGTCCTGAAACTGAAGTATGTTTTGCACCGTAGCCCCGCGAAACGAATAGATACTTTGCGCGTCATCGCCCACCACACAAATATTTTCATGCACAGCCCCCAGCATCTTTATTATCTGGTATTGTGCCAGGTTGGTATCCTGATACTCGTCTATCAATATATACTGAAACCGGTGCTGGTATTTTGCCAGCACTTCCGGGAAGCGTACTAATAGTTCATACATTTTAAACAATAGGTCGTCAAAATCCATCGCTCCGTTGCGGAAGCATTTCGTAGCATACTGCTCATATATATCGCCCATCAGCGGGCGGTTGCTACGGGCATCTTCTTGTTGTATATGATGGTCTTGCTTGTACGTATATGCATCTATCAAGCTATTCTTTGCTGCAGATATACGGTTATATACATACGCTGGTTTATAGTGTTTATCGTCAAGGTTCATACCCGTTATGATACCTTTCAGCACACTCTTGGCATCATCTGTATCGTAGATAGTGAAGTTGTTGGGGTAACCCAGTTTGTTGGCCTCCGCCCGTAGTATACGTGCGAATACCGAGTGGAATGTACCTATATATAAATTGCGTGCCTCTGTATTGCCCAATATCTTTTCAATACGTTCTTTCATTTCGGCAGCCGCCTTGTTGGTAAAGGTGAGTGCCAGTATATTGAAAGCATCTATGCCATGGTGCATCAGGTGTGCTATACGGGTGGTCAGTACTTTGGTTTTACCACTGCCTGCACCCGCCACTATCATCAGCGGGCCGTTGATGTGTTCTACCGCTTCTCTCTGTTGTTCATTCAGCCCTTTCAGGTAATCTTGCATGCTTGCAAAGCTAATTATTTGTGATGTGGAATTTGGTGTTTGCGATTTCTATTGTTAGGATTTAGATATTAGAATTTAGTATTTAACGCTTCTTGTTAAAGAAAAATAAAAATCATTCGTGGGTATTAGGTTAATATTACAGCAAGATTAAATTTGCGTTCATCGTTTATGATGCGTTTCCAACATATATCTCACCTGTTTGCACTGGGGCTTGTACCCTTGTTGGTGGTATTGTTTGTTTGGATGCTCTATTGGCGCAAAGAGAAGATAAAAAAGCTGGGCGATGAAAGATTGGTGCAAAGCCAGTTGCTGGGCAGGATACCGGGGCGCGCCACGCTAAAGTTTGTATTGTACGGACTGGCACTCGCTGCCATCATTATAGGATGGGCCAACCTGCAAAAAGCAGGTAAAGCAGAAAAGGTGCAACGCAGAGGTATAGATGTAATAGTAGCATTGGACGTAAGCAAGAGCATGCTGGCAACAGATATTCAGCCGGACAGGCTGACACGTGCGAAACAACTGGTAACACGCCTGACTGATAAAATGCAGAACGACCGTGTGGGTTTGATTGTATTTGCCGGCAGGGCATATTTACAAGTACCGCTAACAGTTGACTACAGTGCCATGAAGATGATGCTGCAAAACGTAAGCCCCGATATGGTACCTACGCAAGGTACCGTCATCAGCGAAGCGGTAGAAATGGCTATTAATTCCTTCTCGCAGAAAGAGCGCAAATACAAATCGCTGATAGTAATAAGCGATGGTGAAGACCACGACGAAAATGCGATTGCCAAAATAAAAGAAGCTGCTGAAACCGGTGTAACAGTACATACGGTAGGTATTGGTTCGCCACAGGGCAGTACTATATTCGACCCCGCTACGAAGGGCGTCAAAATGGATGAAAATGGCAACCCGGTTATCAGTAAGCTGAATGAAAATGCATTGAGGCAAATGGCTGCTGTAGGTAACGGTACTTATTCACAATTGCGCAATACCGATGAAGTAGCAGCCAAAATAGCATCTTCAATAGATGATATGGAGCAGAAAAACCTGGGTGCAGATGTATATACAGACTACAACAGTTATTTTCAGTACTTCCTGTTAGTGGGTTTTGTATTGTTGCTGATAGAATGGTTGTTGCCTGCTGCTAAAATGAAACCATACACTACATGAGGCTCTTTCTTACCATATTAACCATATTGATGTGCTTGCATGCCAATAAGAGCACGGCGCAATACAAGCAAATGACTAAGCAGGGCAATAAGCTATATGAGCAGAAGAAGTATAAAGAAGCTACGGATGCATATATGAAAGCCTTGCAAAAGAACCCTACCTACACACCAAGTGCTTTTAATCTGGGTAATGCACTCTATCAGCAGAAACAATATGACGGTACTCGCAAAGTAATGGAGCAAGTGGCAAAAATGGATACCACTCGTGCCGGCAAATCGGCTGCTAACTACAATACCGGCAATACCTATATGGCCGAACAGAAATGGGAAGAAGCGATAGAAGCTTATAAACAGGCACTACGCCAAAACCCGCAAGACGCTGATGCTAAGTATAACCTGAGCTATGCACAACAGATGCTGAAAAAAAATGGTGGCAGTAAGAATAACAAAAATGATAAGGAGAATAAAGACGATAAGAACAAAGACAAGCAGAAAGACCAACAGAACAAAGACGAAAATAAAAAAGACGATAAACAAAAAGACCAACAACAGAACAACGATAATAAGGAAGATAAAAAAGAAGAACAGGACAAACGCCCGCAACCACAACAAAGTAAGCTGAGCGAAAAGCAGGCAGAGCAATTATTGAATGCACTGCAACAAGAAGAAAAGAAACTGCAAGACAAACATAAGAAAGCAAAAGGTGTACCAGTGAAAGTAGAAAAAGACTGGTGATGATGGAAGCACTGATGTCTGATTTCTAAATCCTAGTGATAACAGCTTTTTATTTTCTACTTTCTTCTCACTACTCATCCATCAAGACTAAATAAGGTTGTCAACATCTTATCAACAGTGAAAATATTTTTAAAAATAATTGCGATATTTTTTTCTGATAAAAGAAATTCTTTTTAATATTGTGTTAAGGATTGTACTTACTAACCCATCCTTATAAAAGCCCGGAGGTCCACAACACCTGCCGGGTTTTTTCTTTTCTTGTGAAAGCCTTTACAGCAGCATATTTCAGACGACGATAAAAATGGACAGATATCAATACTATATTTTTCATAAGCCCTATATGGTGTTGTCTCAATTTTCTCCAGAAGGAGAAAAACAGACTTTGGCTCATTATCTGTCGCATTTAGCAAAAGATATTTATCCTGTAGGCAGGTTAGATTATGATAGTGAGGGATTATTATTGCTTACGAACGATAAACAACTGACACACCAACTGCTTGAACCTACATTTGAACATAAACGCACTTATTGGGTGCAGGTAGATGGTGATATAACTAATGATGCGATTGAGCAACTATGCAAAGGCGTTATCATCAACAACAACGGAAAAGATTATAAAACAAAACCTGCTAACGCAAAAAAAATCAATACCCCTGTAATATCCGAAAGAACACCACCAATACGATACAGAAAAAATATTCCCACCAGTTGGGTATCGCTTACACTAACTGAAGGCAAGAATCGACAAGTAAGAAAAATGACAGCCAAAGTAGGTTTCCCTACATTGCGACTGATAAGACATGCGATAGGTAATGTCACTATTGATAACCTGAAACCTGGCGAATGTATGCAAGTAGATGCATCAATTGTACAAAAATTACTTGCCCGCTGATGTATATATAGCAATAGCAGCTATTTTTATATACAGTGACAGATAAAATAAAACAGACTTTTCAAAATGCTATAGATAAGTTGCCCTATGTAGTAATAGGCTTAGGCCTGCTGTTACGCTTAAACGTTTACATCCAAGGCCGTGCCCTTGAGGTGGATGAAGCAAACATTGCCCGTAATATCTTCGAATCCGGATATCTGCAATTATTGCAACCGCTGCGTTATGAGCAGTACGCACCTTACGGATTCCTTTGGGCTATAAAAACAATCACTATAGCAGGTGGGTATGGCGAATATGTACTGCGATTGTTCCCTTTATTGTGTGGGGCAGCATCTTTGATAGCCTTGCATAAACTGTTAAAACATTTTGGCAGCAGCGCATCGGTTCTGTACCCGTTATTTCTATTTGCTACAGGCTATATATATCTCTACTATGCAACAGAGGTAAAACAATACGCATCAGATGTATTGGTTACTACGTTGTTAGTACTGATTGCACTATCTACAAATATAGACCGTACAAGTAAAAAACGCTTTCTCATAGTATGGGGTTTAGTGGGCATTGTTGCCATGTTGTTCTCTATGCCATCTGTTTTCATATTGGCAGGTGTAGGGTGTTACTACATTGTAAAGGTTATTACTACAAAGCAATATAACAGGTTGTTGTTGCTATGTGCGGTAGTGCTTATGTGGTTGGTTGTCTTCCTTGCTATTTATTATATATCACTGAAGGAGGGCATTGGATCGGGCTTTTTACAATGGTATCATGAACGCTATTTCCCGGAGCTCTTACCTAAAACAAACGAAGAGTGGCAAAGAAATAAAGATATATTCTCAGGACTGACGAACCAACTGACAGGCGATACTACATTAGCAATTGTACTCAATGTCTTCTTAGTTTTAATCGGGCTTTTTACCTTACTGCGTAAACACTTAGCTAGGACCATGCTGTTAATGGTACCGATAATTGCCGTGATACTTGCAGCAGCTATGCATCACTTCACCCTAATACCGAGAGTAGTGCTTTTTATCACCCCAATACTTTTTGTGCTGATGGCTGTTGGCATGCAAACGTTATTTCAAATACGCTATAAGGTAGTGGCAATTGTTATCAGTGTCGCTTGTGTTGTATCTGCCATCAACTTTCAAGAGCTGCAATACCTGTATAAGCCGCTTTTGTTTGAGGAATTTGATGACGCACTTACGCTAATACAACGCAATGGGTTTGATGGCAAACAAGTACACATCACTACCATGTTGGAGCCTGCATATATCTATTATACCCAAATGCACCCCGATAATAAACAATGGAAATCGTTAAAGTATGCAGGTATCATACAATGGACAACCAATCACGATTCTCTCGTGCAAACCTTTCAACAAGATGTGGTAGTATACTCCTGGTATCCCGATGATTTATTAGATAAAGAATTAACCACATATAGAAAATATTGCGAGGTTACAACCATTGATGGTGCTTATGGCATGAAGCTGTTTCTATGCAAAAGGAAACAATGAAAAATGTCAATTGAGCCATAAAAACATCGTTTTTCATTAAAAAAGCCTTAAATCGGCAGGTTTACAGACATATTTCTGCCATAAAACCATATATAATATGGGTATTACAAAGCGTTGGTTATTTTTGCACCGTTAATCTTACTTAGTTTTTTATGTTTAATCTGATTCTGTTTGGACCTCCGGGTAGTGGCAAGGGTACACAATCTGCCAATATTCTGGACACGTACAAACTGCAACACATCTCTACGGGCGACCTGCTACGCGATGAGGTAAGCCGCCAGACACCGCTTGGTGTGGAAGCGAAAAAATTTATGGATCAAGGGATGCTGGTACCTGATGAAGTAGTAATAGGCATGATAAGCAGCAAGATAGATGAAAACCCGCATGCGCGCGGTTTCATCTTCGATGGCTTTCCACGCACCAAAGCACAGGCAGAGGCATTGGATAAGTTACTTGAATTCAAAAACACCGAAATACACCTTGTACTTGCATTGGAAGTACCTGAAGATGAATTGGTAAAGCGTCTTGTAAACAGAGGTGTAACATCCGGCCGTAGCGACGATAACGAAGAAGTAATAGCCAAACGCATCAAAGAATACTACGAAAAAACAGAAGCTGTTGCTGGGCATTACAACAACTTCGGCAAGCTGGAACGCCTGAAAGGTGATGGCACTATTGAAGAAACATTCGTACTCATAGGAAAAGAGATAGATAAATATCTGCAACCCGTATAGTGGAGAAAGCCAATTTTGTTGATTATATAAGGGTATTCTGCCGTTCCGGTAAAGGTGGGGCGGGTAGCAGGCATTTCGCGCGTACTAAGTTCAATCCTAAAGCCGGGCCCGATGGTGGTGATGGCGGTCGTGGCGGGCACATCATATTGCGCGGCAACGAGCAGCTATGGACATTGCTGCATCTGCGCTACCACAAAAACATACTGGCGCAAGACGGCGAGGGGGGCAGTAAAAACAACTGTACCGGCAAAGATGGTGAAGATATCATCATAGAAGTACCACTTGGTACGGTAGCCATAGATGAAGAAACCGGTGAACCGGAAGTAGAAATACTGCATCACGGAGAAGAAAAGATATGGGTGCGTGGCGGACGTGGTGGTTTGGGTAATACCAATTTTGCTACCCCAACCAATCAGGCACCGGACTATGCACAACCCGGTGAACCCGGCGTTGAAGGTTGGAAATACCTTGAGCTGAAAATACTGGCTGATGTAGGCTTGGTAGGTTTCCCTAATGCGGGTAAATCTACATTGCTGTCAACTGTTAGCGCAGCAAAACCTAAAATTGCCGACTATGCATTTACCACACTCACACCACAGCTTGGCATAGTTCCGTACAGAGATAACAAGTCTTTCTGCATGGCCGATCTGCCGGGCATTATTGAAGGTGCTGCCGAAGGAAAAGGATTAGGACATCGTTTTTTGCGCCATATCGAACGCAACTCGGTATTACTGTTTCTGATACCCGCAGATAGCGCAGACCATGTTAAAGAATTCAACATACTATACAACGAGTTGGAGCAGTATAACCCCGAACTACTGCACAAGCGCATGATAATAGCTATCAGTAAAAGCGATATGCTGGATGCTGAATTGAAAGATGCTATTGCGGAAACATTGCCGGAAGACATCCCTCACTTATTCATATCATCTGCCTCAAATCAGGGTATACAGGAACTTAAAGACACATTGTGGAAAGCGCTAACAGAAGAGTAGTGATGAAGAGTGTATCGAAGAACGAATTGAAAACATGGATGGAGAATAATACCCCATTTATGCTGATAGACGTACGCGAAGGCTGGGAGCGCGATGCTTATAATATTGGTGGCGAACACATACCACTGGCCGATGTGATGATGCGCCGTGATGAAATACCTGTAGACAAACCGGTAGTAGTGTATTGCGAAAAAGGTATACGCAGCTCCATCATCATACAAAGGCTTGAAAGTATAGGTTTTAATAACTTGTACAACCTGAGTGGTGGCATGAACAGTTGGAAGAAAACAGAGCCTGAGTTAGGTTAATGCTTCTTATTCATTGAATAAGTGTGAGTGTACTACCCTCTTTTGTTACAGACAGTTTGTGCTGCATACCCATTGTAAGCGTATAATTCACATCCTGATGCCCGCAAGGGAAATTGAAACAAACGGGATAGTCATATTCTTTTACTTTATCCCATATTATTTCATTCACTGTTTGCCCGAATGGGCGTTCCGTATCTTGCAATTCTGTAAAGCTACCTACAACTAACCCTGCCAGCTTATCCAATTTACCTGCACGTTTCAGGTTTAGCAGCAGACGGTCAACATTATACAGATGCTCACCGATATCTTCTATAAAAAGGATTTTACCCGCTGTATCTGCTTCTGATGCTGAACCGGTAAGATGTGCCAGTATTGCAAGATTGCCGCCTGTTAGCAACGCTTCTGCATTACCTGTTCTGTTGAAAGTAGAAGTGGGTGCATAATACATTAAGTCTTTACCACTAATGGCATCGAAGAAGTTGTTGATATAATCTGTTGATATCGTTTCAGGTTTGAATGCTCCACACATGGGGCTGTGCATAGTGGCAATACTTAATGTAGCATGTATATGATTGTGCAACACAGTAATATCGCTAAAGCCGCAAATCCATTTAGGTTTTTGTTTGAAGCGTGTAAAATCGAGCTTGTCAATAATACGACTCATGCCATATCCACCACGCCCCATCAGTATTGCATCAATACCCTCGTCATCGAGCATACACTGCAGGTCTTGCAGGCGTGCGTCATCATTACCCGAAAAATAATGATACTCCGAACCAACCGTATCGCCTATTATTACCTTATAACCTTTTTCCTGCAAAGTTGTAACAGCATATGCTACCCGCGTTGCCGATACATAGCCGGCAGGGCAAGTAATACCAACAGTAGAGCCTTTTGTAAGATATGGTGGGTGTGTCATTAGTATATTTATAATCCCACGTAAATATAATCCTCTCTTATTTCTACGGGATAAGTTTTTAGTTTGTACCCCTCGCCACTGGTATTGCGTCCGTTGGCAGGGTCGAAGCGGTATTTGTGCAACGGGCAAACGATACGCCCTTGTGCATCCAGCCAACCATCGCACAAGCGTGCACCTGCATGGGGGCATGTAGCAGCAAAAGCATAGAGTGCATTTTCTTTTTTGAGTACAGCCACTTGTTTATCGCCTATCAAAAAATCCAGCATCTTGTTTTCTTCCATTGCAGAAAACAAAACACCATCTACCTTATGCCAGTTAAGTAACATACTATCTTCTTGCTGCAAAAAAGTCTTTCATCAGTTGAGCACATTCATCCGCAAGTATGCCGTGCACCAGTTCTGTCTTTGGATGGAACGGCGAGTTATCGCCGGTGATGCGCGCATAGCCATTTTTTACATCGCTTGCGCCGAATACTACACGCCCTATTTTGCTCCAGTACAATGCACCACTGCACATCAGGCAGGGTTCAAGTGTTACGTACAATGTAGCATCTGGTAGGTATTTACTTCCCAACTGGTTGAATGCCGCTGTTAATGCAATCATCTCTGCATGTGCAGTGCTATCGTTCAGTTGCTCTACCTGATTATGCCCGCGCGATATGATTTTATTACCCCACACCACTACTGCACCCACCGGTATTTCACCCGCATCAAAAGCCAGCTTTGCCTGTCTCAACGCCTCGCGCATAAAATATTCATCATCAAACATCATAACAAAAAGCCTCCTTTAGGGGGTGAGGGTTCTATTCTTTGTTTTTAGTGTCCATTAATATTGTTACAGGTCCATCATTTACCAAAGCAACCTTCATATCTGCTCCAAAAGTACCTGTTGCCACAGGCTTATTTATCATTTGCGACAGTTGTCTGATAAAATGCTCATACAGGGGTATTGCCTGTTCGGGGCGTGCTGCTCTTATAAACGATGGGCGATTACCTTTTTTGTAAGACGCATGTAGTGTAAACTGGCTTACAACCAATACCTCTCCACTAATATCCTGCAAGCATTTATTCATCAGTCCTGCCTCGTCTGCAAAAACACGTAGCTGTGCAATCTTTCCACAGAGCCATTCCGCATCTTCTTCATTATCGGCAGCCTCTATACCAAGTAATACCATAAACCCCAAACCAATGGCAGACTTCACTTCTCCATTGATAGTAACACTTGCTGAAGATACTCTTTGAATGACTGCACGCATGAAATACAAAATTGCTGATTTTGTGCGAATAAGTACCTATTGCCTAATCTTATACTGCTTTTAGCTTTTGACTTTTTACTTTTGACTTTGAAATGTACAATATAAATGAAACAATCGTAGCCTTAGCCACACCACCGGGTGTAGGTGCAATCGGTGTCATACGCCTGAGTGGGAATAAAGCTATTGAAATAACAGATACTATTTTCAAAGGCAAGAAACTGGCCAACCAGCCATCGCATACATTGCATTTTGGCAAAATAATGCAGGGCGATACTGTGCTTGACGAAGTAGTTGTAAGCCTGTACAAAGCACCTAAAAGCTATACGGGCGAAGATGTGGTGGAGATAAGCGGACACGGCAGCCAATACATTCTGGAGCAAATCATCAATCTGTGCATTGCCAACGGAGCGCATATGGCAAAAGCAGGAGAGTTTACACAACGTGCATTTCTGCATGGCAAACTCGACTTAGCACAGGCAGAGGCGGTGGCAGATTTGATAGCAGCTCAGTCGGGTGCTGCACAACAAGCAGCTATGCATAATTTGCGTGGGGGCTTCAGCGAAGAGCTGAAACTGATGCGTGAGCAACTGATACAATTCAGCGCGTTGATAGAATTAGAGCTCGACTTCAGCCAGGAAGATGTAGAGTTTGCAGACCGTACACAGTTCTACCAACTGATAAATAATATAAATACTACGGCAGGCAAACTGGCAGATTCTTTCCGCCTCGGTAATGTAATACGCAATGGTGTAAGTGTAGCCATCATTGGCAAACCCAATGCAGGTAAGAGTACGCTACTGAATGCACTGCTGAATGAAGAACGCGCGATAGTGAGTGATATTGCAGGTACAACACGTGATACCATTGAAGAAACGCTCAACATCAACGGTATCCTCTTCCGCCTGATAGATACGGCAGGCATTCGTGAACATACAGCCGATGTGATAGAAAGCATTGGTGTACAACGTAGTATGGATACCATGAAACGTGCTGATGTAGTTGTGTATCTATACGATGTAAACACAACAACACAAGCAGAGATAAACGAGCAGGTAGCATTATTTGAAAAAGAAAACATCAAATACCTGTTGGTAGGTAATAAAATAGACACCTATACCAACACGAAGCAAAACGATGTTATTTACATATCTGCCAAAAACAAAGACAATGTAAATGCATTAAAACAAGCTTTGTATAAACTGGTAGTAGATGGCGATATAAATACGGAAAGCACCATCATCACCAATGCCAGACACTATGCATCACTACAGGAAGTGTTGAAATCGGTTGCCGATATACGTGCCGGACTCGACAATCACGTTGCCAGCGATTTGATAGCCCTCGACATCCGCCGTTGCCTCTTTTACCTTGGCGAGATAACAGGCGAAGTAACCACAGAAGATAAACTAGATTATATTTTCAGTAAGTTCTGTATCGGAAAGTGAAGTATATATAAAAATAAACGCCCCGCAATGCAGGGCGTTTTCAGTTATTTTTCAAAACGTACCTCTCGCAGTACGTAGGCTTCATCTTTCAGCTTCATAACAAGATACACCTGATATGTTCCGTTAGTGGTAGTAAGTGTGCCGATAGCATATTTGGCATTTTGCCCTGAAGGACCACCTTGCTTTACGGTAAATTCTTTAACCTGATTTTTGATAAAGAAATCTTTAAGCACTATTTCTGCCTGTGCTTTGCTGTAAATAGATTGATTACTGTTGATAGTAATAACTACATTATTATCAAAAAATTTGGCTATCGCCGTAACATTGCCTGTTCGGATGCCATTAGTCACGTCTTCTAATGCCTGTGCATTTGCTGCAAGCATTATAAAAAAAGACAGTATGGTTAAAATAGTTCGTTTGTAAAATTTCTTCATCAGCAAACCCCTCATATTCAGTTTAACAAGTTATCCACAACAAAAAACTTGCCAAACTTGTCAAAATTTTAACTTTTGAGTTAAAAAGATACTAAAGATAGGGATTACCATTGAAAATATCAATAGGTTTTATTTATTGTTAGGTATTCTAATAGCCAACATATTGTCATTTTGCAAATGCACTACTATACCCCTCAATCGTATCTTTCAAGTGATCATCATAAATGCGTTGGGCAACGGATAATGAGGCAGTATCGCCTGTATGCAGGAGGTCTGCATATAGCAAAATAGGCGGCGAAATATTGCTGCGAAAACCATCATAGTTCCAGAATTTGTGATATATGGTAATATAGCCTTCCGGGTCGCGCATCAGCCGGTAATGGTTAATAAGGTCGTTACGGCTTTCAGTAGTATATATTACCAGATTGTGCGGGCGTAGCTGTCCCGTCAGCAAATGTGCACCTGCTTCAGCACCCCACATGGTTTTACGGTTTTCAAGCGGTACACGCCGCCATGTTTCGTGGTCTTGCTGGTTGATGAAGCGAAACGTACCTATCTCTATCGATGGCTTTAGTAGTTGCTCATAACCCGCTACCCATTTATCCAACAATTGTTTTTTGTTGCGCAGCTTCAATTCGCCCGTAGGGGTTTCGTACAGGTAGCCAGCATCACGCAGAGCATTCATCACATTGGTAACATTACCGAGGCTGGTAGCTGTCAGCGCAGATAGCTCCCGGTATGGCAGGGTTACAAATCGTTCGCTCATCAGCAGGTGAAACAGCACTTTTAACCCTGCTTTGGTAAAAGCTCTATTGGTACGCCCCTTGTACAGGTTCACCGCTTTGTTACTATCCACCCATATAAACAGTTCGTCTTGTTGTATAGATATATTACCGTTAGCTTCCAGATAAGGTATGTGCTGCTTGCGCAGTGCCTCCTTTACGTCGGGGTATATTTTACCGCCAATTACCATCAGGGGTTGTTTCTTTTGGGCAAGGTCCAGCAGGTAGGGTATATGCCTTGTTCGCAATTCTTGCCTTGTTTCTGTTTTGAAACGGAGCGTCCTGTCGCGGGCATAAAGACTTATTTCCATGTCCTCACCCTCATTTAATACATATTTCCACATACCTTGAAACAATGGGTTGGCTTCGAGGCTATCCAAAGCCATGTGGATGATTCTCAATTCTGTTGCGTTCATACAAGAGGCTACCGTTCACAAATCGTGGACGATGATATATAAAATTAATAAAGAATGTAGGGTATTAGCAAACTATTATCGAGCATTTTTTAAAATATAACATCGCATAGCTATCAGATTAAATTTTGAATAGGCACAATCCTTATTTTTGGCGGGCAAATCAATTTACAAGGACTTTGTTTATGAGAATAGTACGATGCGTTTTATTAATGAACTTATTCCTTTTTGCAACGGCCGCGAAAGCACAAGATGAAAAGCGGTTTTTAAAATACCACATCCAAAGGTTGTCCTCATCGTCTATGCATGGCAGGGGGTATGTATTTAAGGGCGGTGAAAAAGCAGCCAAACACATCAGCAATCATTTTCGTGCTATCGGGCTCAAGTCTTTCGACAAAGACAGCAGCTATTATCAACCCTACTTCTTCCCTATCAATACCTTTCCGGGAGATGTACTGATGAAGATTAATAAAACAGTGCTGGTGCCTGGTGAGGATTTTATTACTGATGCTGCCTGCAGCAGTTATATTACTGACGGCACCATCAAGCTGAAACATATAGACCTGAAAAATGTAAAAGACTCCGTAAAGTGGCGCGATGTGCTGAAACGAGTAGCCAACCCGGAACATGGATACTACCTGAAAAATGTTGATACGGTTATTAAATACTTTGGATACAACACCCGCAGCTTTCCGAAAGCCTTCCCAAAAGGATTATTTATACTACCTAAAACTGGCAAAATGATTTGGTATGCCAGTACCGATAATGTACCCGCTACATTGGTTACCGTGCAAGACAGTGTCTTGCCCAAGCGTCCGCGCAAAGCAGCCGTGCGCATAGAGGCTAAAATGAACCCGAACTACAAAGCGCAGAATGTGATAGGCTATGTACAGGGTACAGAACAGCCTGATAGCTTTATAGTGTTCAGCGCACATTACGACCATCTGGGGCAAATGGGCAGGCAGGCGATATTCCCCGGTGCGCATGATAATGCAAGCGGTACAGCCATGGTTATGTATCTGGCACAATACTTTGCAGCGCATCCTCAAAAATATTCCGTAGCGTTTATGCTGTTTAGTGGCGAGGAAGCAGGCTTGCTGGGTTCTGAGCATTATGTGAATTATCCTTTGTTTCCGCTTGAAAAAATACGCTTTCTGGTAAACCTCGATATGACGGGCGATGCTACCAATGGTATTACGATGGTGAATGCATATGCCAATAATACGGAGTACTCTTTGATGGATAAAATAAACGGACTGAAAGGCTACATACCTAAAATCAATAAAAGAGAACAAACCCGCAACAGCGACCACTGGCCGTTTTGCGATGCAGGTGTGAAAGGTATATTTATATACAGCAATGGTACGAAGCCTTATTATCATGATGTATTTGATGTGGCAAAAGAAATATCACTCGTAAATATTGACGGATTGGCAAAACTGCTGATAGGATTTACCGAGGGGCTGCAACAAAATACCCCCTAACATACCACCCATCTTTACAAAACATATTGATACTTTTATATTCTTAAATAACAACGCATGAAACAATATCTGGCAGCCATCTGCTTATCTGCTACAATGCTATTATCCTGCAACGGAAATAACGATGCGGTGCAAAAAGAAGCGCAACAATTTCTTGACACCTATACTGCCGAATACGTGAAGCTATACTCCAATAGCAGCGAAGCACAATGGAAATCGCAAACGGAAATAGTAGAGGGCGACTCTACCAATACCGCCAATGCAGCCAAAGCAGACGAGGCTATGGCAGCGTTTACAGGTAGCAAAGAGAATATAGAGCAGGCTAAAAAATACCTTGCACAAAAAGATAAGCTTACTGCCATACAGGTAAAGCAACTGGAACTGATATTGTATGCCGCCGCCAACAACCCGCAAACGATAGCAGATGTGGTGAAGCAACGCATCAAAGCAGAGAATGAGCAAACGCGCCAGCTATACAGCTTTCAGTATATGTACAATGGCAAGAAAGTAAGTACCAACGATTTGGATGCCACGCTGAAAAGTGAAAACGATTTGAACAAACGCCTTGCCGCATGGACATCCAGCAAAGAAGTTGGCACAACACTGAAAAGCGGATTGGTGAATCTGCGCAACCTACGCAACAAAACAGTACAGGAGCTTGGCTATAACGATTACTTCAGCTATCAGGTAAGCGACTATGGTATGAAGGCGGATGAGATGATGCAGACCATGGATAAACTGATGGAAGAACTGCGCCCGCTGTATCGCGAATTGCATACATGGATGCGCTATGAAATGGCTAAGAAATATGGTGTGACAGATGTACCCGACTACCTGCCTGCACACTGGCTGCCCAACCGTTGGGGGCAAGACTGGAGCTCTGTTGTAAACGTAGAGGGCATAGACCTTGATAAAATACTCGCCACAAAATCGAAAGAATGGATAGTGAAAGAGGGTGAGAAACTATACACCAGTATCGGCTTCCCTGCACTGCCCGAAACTTTTTGGCAGAAATCGAGCCTGTACCCGTACAGAGCAGATAGCAATGTGAAAAAGAACAACCACGCGTCTGCATGGCATATGAACCTGGGTACAGATGTGCGCAGCCTGATGAGTGTAGAACCCAATGCCGAATGGTGGGAAACTGCCAACCACGAGTTGGGGCATATCTATTACTACATGACCTATACCAACAACGATGTACCACCACTATTGCGTGGCGGCGCCAACCGTGCGTATCACGAGGCTATAGGCACTATGATGGGGCTGGCAGCTATGCAAAAGCCATACCTTGCAGGGCGCGGGCTGATAGACGGTAATGTGAAGACAGACAGCATACAGGCATTGCTGAAAGAGGCACTCAACTCGGTGGTGTTTATCTTCTTCTCTTCAGGCACGATGAGCAATTTTGAAAAAGCATTGTATGTAGATAACCTGCCCGAAAACCAATTCAACGCCAAGTGGTGGGAGCTGGCTAAGAAATACCAGGGCATAGTACCACCTACAGAGCGTGGTGAAACCTATTGCGATGCCGCTACCAAAACACACATCAACGACGACCCTGCACAGTATTACGACTATGCACTGTCTTACGTAATACTATACCAGCTACACAACCACATAGCTAAAAACATACTGAAGCAAGACCCGCGCGCTACCAACTACTACGGGCAAACCGCCATTGGCGACTTCCTGAAGAAGATAACCTACCCCGGCGCATCCAAAGACTGGCGTACGGTACTGAAAGAAAGTACGGGCGATGAGCTGAATGCCAAAGCTATGCTGGAGTATTTTCAGCCATTGGTAAGCTGGCTGCAAGAACAGAACAAAGGCAGGAAGTATAGCCTGTAGTTGCGCGATTATTGTTGCAATTTGTTGCAGTATGCTGTGGTATAAAAACCGTAACATTGATAATCAATTATTTATGTGGCAGTTTGTTGCATTTTGTTGCAAATCTGTTGCTTTGGGCAACATACCTGATACACAACAAAACACATGTGCTAATACCGTTTTTATACAAAGAACTTCTATAGCAAATTTACGTAAAAAATATAATACTAACCCGCAGTTTTATAGATAAATGACCTATGATATTCCAAATAGTTTTCACGACCCTCTATAGGTAACATAGCGTATTTTTTATCGGGTGATATATTTAACTTTGAACAAGTCATTTTTGATAACCATGGGGAAATCAACATTTTTTTGTCATTTGTAAAAGATATAAATCCTCTATCAAATAAAAAGTCAAAAGTAGGCGTAAACATAAAGCCATTTTTAGGGTCTATTTTTTCATGTTCTTCTGATTTTACCCAAGGTTTTATATGACTTGCAATTAACAGTCTGTCATCAGACACTAATGTAATTGGGCAAAAAGGACACTCATCTAATAGCGCTTTCCTGTATTTACCCTGTCCTTCCCTAGCTCGTATTAATTGCTTTTTTTCTTCAGAGCTAATATTTTTATTTTCTATCTCTTCAACTTCTTTTTCAATTTCATTTGGGTGTTGTACATCATTAAAATAATCTACAAATAATCTCAAGTAATAGAAATATTCATTGTTTCTTTTTAGTTTAATTAATGATACGTACGTTATGTTTGGTAAAGATAATTCTCGAATTAATTTGTAATATTTACTGTCAGATTTTACATATATCCTGGGTCCTTCTATTTGGGTCTGCTCTATTAAATCAAAATATATTACCTCGTCTAAGTCTTTTATATTATTATATCTTATTTGCCATAAATTCGGCATATTTTCTTTATCACGGTATTCTTGTTCGGGTTTTTCATATTCTGACTTACAATCTAATAAATATTGTATTAAATCGTTTTTAAGAATTATACATTTTAATATAAAACCATGATCACCAAAAAAGTTTCTTAACTCTACATTATCATTACCTATATAAAACTTAGCTTCGCCATTACCACCACCAATCTTATTGCTACGAACTACAAAAGAATCGGCTACAGTTATTTTTTCTTTAGTATCAACAATTGCATAATTTTTCCTAGATACTACTATTGTATTCATAATATTATTTATTTACTAATTGATGTAATATCTATTTGTTTTAACAAAGCAATTAATACATCTACAACAATACTATTACCTGCTTGTCTATACATTTGAGTATCGCTAACCACAATATTGAAATTATCTCTAAATCCCATTAATCTCAAACATTCTCTTGGAGTTAATTTCCTTAATCTTCCCTTATTATGCGAAACATAGTTATCTACACCAGCTCTATGCATCTTATGCATAGTTTGTAATAAAGGCCTAGCTATATGCAGGTCGGTTTTGTTACTAGTTTTATAGTTTTTTGTTCCTCCTGCTAATACATAGTCCTTAACCTTTTCAGATAAATAGTATTTTTCTTCTACGTTATTTACATCAAAATAAAAATCTGAATATTCCGACTCTACGAATGGTTCAAATATGAAATCCCCATGCCAATTAAACTGCTGGTTTGCTTTTTGGCATAATGCGATTGCGCCGTTTATTTGGGTATATCTTTTAATTCTATTTTTAGTACTTGTAACAAACTTTACTCCCTTCTCCTTCAAGTAATATTTTGAATCTATATAATCTTCTAAAAAATCTTGCATAGTATACTCAAGAGTAATTGGAGTTGGAAATTGAAAGCTAGCTGACTTGTTTTTAAACCCTACCACGAAAATCCTTTCTCTATGTTGTGGAATTCCAAAATCTTTACTATTTAAAACTTTATAATGAATGTTATATCCAAGCTCATTAAAAACGTTTTTGACCACATCCCAAGTTTTTCCCTGATCATGATTAATTAAACCTTTTACATTTTCATAAATAAATATCTTCGGTTTGCATTCAGAAATAATTCTTGCAAAATCATAAAATAATGTCCCACGAGTATCGTCTAACCCTTTTCTTTTCCCAACCATTGAAAATGCTTGGCAAGGACTACCGCCAACTAGTAAATCAATTTTATTTTTGTATTTTCTAGACGAAAACGTTGTTACATCATCATGCCAATCATTAGTATCAATTTCGTAATTTGCAAAATAACTCTGCTTTACGTGTGGGTCTATATCTCCAGCAAAGACTATAGAATGATTTAAACCAAGCCTTTTGAAGGCATGTTCAATTGCTCCTATCCCACTAAAAAGAGTTGCTATATTGATTGTCGAATTTTTGTTTTTGAATTCTTTATTTCTCCAGTCTAACGCTGACAGCCCTTGTTGTATATGTTGGGTTGGGATATTTATATTCTCTTGAAAAGTCATTTTATAGAAATAGGTTATTATTGAAAAACTCTTTTACAGATACCTCTAATGCGATTACAATTTTTTCGAGATTGATAACAGATACGTTTCTCTTACCATTCTCAACTTCGTTGAGATAGGTTTTGTCAACCTCTGCCTTAAATGCTAATGATTCTTGTGTCAGATCTAATTCTTTACGCAACTCGCGTATACGGGAACCAACTTTTGCACGAATATCCATTCGTGCAACTTACCCGAGTTTCGACTGTAGGTCAATCGGATATAAGTGAACTTGTGTATAAGTGAATAACTATTAGAGAGATGAAAGTTGTTTTAACAACTTATGTAATGTGCGTTCAGATTTATTAGTCTTCAATTCGCAACCCCATATTGTAATTACTTTCCAACCATCTTTTCGCAATGTTTTAATTGCTTTTTTATCGTTGGCTATGTTGGTATTTATCTTATTGAGCCACCACGCTGTTTTTGTTTTGGGTATGGTAAAGTATTTACATCCTTCATGCCCATGCCAGAAGCATCCGTTTATAAATATGACGGTGCTGTATTTGGGAAGTACGATATCGGGTTTGCCGCACAGGTCTTTTGTATGCAGCCTGTAACGATAGCCGTTTGCATGCAGAAATTTACGAACCAGCATTTCGGGCTTGGTGTCTTTCCCCTTTATCCGGCTCATATTATAACTGCGGGTAGCCTTATCATGCACATCTGCCATGCCTTCAAAGCTACTTCATGTAATGATTATTCGCTATTTTTGTGAAATGACAAATCGTCAATCTATATTAAACACCCTACAGTCGGCCAAGCCAATGCTTGAGCAGAAGTATGGTATAAGTGCATTGGCATTATTTGGCTCTTATAGCCGAAACGACGCTGCACTTGGTAGTGATGTGGATGTGATGGTAGATTTCTCAAAACCCATAGGCGTTGCGTTTATAGACCTTGCAGATGAGTTGGAGCAGATATTGCAGATACGGGTAGATTTGGTATCGCGCAATGGTATAAAACCAACATACTTTAAATCTATTGAAAGCGAGCTGATTTATGTCTAAAAGAGATGTAAAACTGCTGCTTGCAGATATTGCTGAGGCAGTAAATAAGATTGTTGTTTACACGGCAGGCATGTCTTATGCAGATTTTGTTGCAGACGATAAAACAATAGATGCAGTTGTAAGAAATTTTGAAATTATTGGTGAGGCCGCCAACAGAATACCCGAAGATTATAGAATACTGCATCCTGAAATAGAATGGCGGCAGATAATAGGCCTACACAACAGGGTAATACACGAGTATTTTGGTATTGACTACGAAATACTATGGCATATTATAGACAACTATGTGTCTGAACTGCAAGAAAGGGTATCTCATATCTTAGAATAGTCATCTACTTTGCCCTATGTCGATAACTTTTTTACGAAATATTTATTGATAATCAATTAGTTGCAACGGTGCTATAAAAAAACTTTATGAATTTCTTGGTAGAGAAAAAGGACGGGTTTACCTTTGCCGTCCCAAAATAAAGCCCCTGTGGGCTATAATGTAAAGAAAACAATGAGACATCTTAGTTTTAAAACACAATCGGCCAACGAAAAAATCGTAAAACGTGATTGGTATGTAGTAGATGCTACCAATATGACACTGGGCCGTATGACTACCCGCATAGCAAGCGTATTGCGCGGTAAGCACAAAGCATATTACACACCCCACTTCGATTGTGGCGATTATGTAATAGTTGTAAACAGCGGTAAAGCCGTACTGACCGGCAACAAGCTGGACCAGAAAGAATACCAGACTTTCAGCGGCTACCCAGGCGGCCAGAAGATAGAAATGGCCAGAGACCTGCAAAACCGCCGCCCGAGCGTTATGATAGAGCGCGCCGTAAAAGGTATGCTGCCTAAAAACCGTATGGGCCGTGCTATGTACAAAAAACTGTTTGTGTACGAAGGTGCTACACACCCGCACACTGCACAGCAACCAAAGGAATTGAAATTTGGTAAATACTAATCAACGTTTAAAAAAGTAAAACCATTATATAATAAATGGAAAAGCAAAAAAACGCCGTTGGTCGCCGTAAAGAAGCTGTAGCTCGCGTATACATGAGCAAAGGCACCGGCAACATCACGGTAAACGACAAAGAATACAAGGCTTATTTCCCGATAATGTACTTGCAAAACCAAGTGGAGCTGCCTTTGAAAACGACTGAAACTATGAGCAGTTTCGACATCGTAATAACGGTAGCAGGCGGTGGTCCTAAAGGCCAGGCAGAAGCTGTGAAAATGGCTATTGCACGCGCACTGTGCGAGGTGAACACTGAGTATCGTCCGGCTTTGAAAAAAGAAGGTCTGATGACGCGCGACCCACGCTCTGTAGAACGTAAGAAGTTTGGTAAACGTAAAGCTCGTCGTAGCTTCCAGTTCTCTAAACGTTAATCGCTGGTACAATTTTTATTTAACCGTCAAGAAATTACTACAATGGAAGAAAATAAAAGCCTTCACCAGCAACTGTTAGAAGCTGGTGTACACTTCGGCCACCTGAAGAAAAAGTGGAACCCAAAGATGTTGCCTTACATCTTTGCCGAAAAAAATGGTATTCACATCATAGACCTGAACAAAACAATCGAAGGTCTGGATGAAGCAGCAGCAGCACTGAAGTCTATCGCAAAAAGCGGTAAGAAAATAATGTTTGTTGCTACTAAAAAACAAGCTAAAGAAATAGTTGCCGAAGCAGCAGCTAAAGTAAATATGCCGTTCGTTACAGAACGTTGGTTGGGTGGTATGCTTACCAATTTCCAGACTATCCGTAAGAGCGTTAAGAAAATGCAGAGCATCGAAAAAATGCTGCAAGACGGTACAATGGATAGCGTTACTAAAAAAGAACGCCTGACATTGACACGCAGCAAAGAAAAGATGGAAAAAGTACTGGGTGGTATCAGCCAGATGGGCCGTACACCTGCTGCATTGTTCATGGTAGACATCAGCCACGAGCATATTGCACTGGCAGAAGCCAAGCGCTTAGGCATCAACACCTTTGCAATGGTAGATACGAACAGCGACCCTACAAAGGTTGACTTCGCTATCCCATCAAACGACGATGCGACAAAATCTATCGCTATCATCGTCAACTACCTGACTGCTGCTATTATGGAAGGCTTGCAGGAGCGTTCTCAGAACAAAGAAGAAGAAGAAACAGAAGAAGTAGGTACTGAGCGCATGCGCGGACTGGATATAGACGAAGAAGGTGGTGAGAAAGGTGAGCGTCGCGGACGCGGTGCTGGTCGTGGTGCAGGTGCTGGTCGTCAAGGTGCAGGCGCAGGCCGTGGTGCTGGTGGTGGCCGCCAAGGTAGTGGCAACCGTCCCGGTGCTTCTCGCCCGGGTGCTCCAAGAAAAGCATAGGCTATCCACATACAGGATATAACAAATTATTAAAGCCCCATCGTTTGGGGCTTTGATGCAAAGCGTGAAATTCGCAAACGATTTTATAAAACTTTTAAAAAGGATATTAAACAATGAGTACTGTAACAATATCTGCAGCAGATGTAAACAAACTGCGCCAGCAAACAGGCGCGGGTATGATGGATTGCCGCAAAGCATTGATGGAAAGTGAAGGTGATTTTGAAAAAGCGATAGACTATCTGCGCAAAAAAGGCCAGAAAGTTGCTGCTAACCGTAGCGACCGCGACGCTAAAGAAGGCGTTGTAATAGCTAAAGCATCATCAGACAACACATACGGCGTAATCGTAAACCTGAGCTCAGAAACAGACTTCGTTTCTAAAAACGCTGAGTTCATAGCTTTTGCCAACAACCTGACTGATATAGCATTGAATACCAAATCTGCATCTATAGACGAGCTGAAAGCAGCTGCTATGGAAGGCGCAACAGTAGGCGATAAGCTGCTGGAAATGGTTGCTAAAATAGGTGAGAAAATAGACGTAGTTCGTTTTGAAACTATGACGGCTGCTGCTGTAGTACCATACATCCACGCGGGCTACCGTATAGGTGTATTGGTAGGTTTGAACAAAGCTGCTAACGAAGGTGTGATAGCGGCAGGTAAAGACGTAGCTATGCAGATAGCTGCTATGGACCCGCTGGCTGTTGACGCTGAAAGCATCCCTGCTGAAATGGTAGAACGTGAAAAAGCTATCGCTTTGGAACAAGTTGCTGCTGAAGGCAAAACAGGCGACATGGCAGAAAAAATTGCTATGGGTAAACTGAACAAATTCTTCAAAGAAAACACACTTTTGCCACAGGCTTTCGTAAAAGATGGCGGTAAATCAGTTGCTGACTACCTGAAAAGCGTAGAGGCAGACCTGACTGTTACCAACTTCAAGCGTATAGCAGTAGGTGCATAATTGAAAAGTATATTTGCACAGTAATAATAACTAAGGGCAGCCTGTGTGGCTGCCCTTAGTTTGTTATATGGGTGTGTTATCAATGCAATAATATAGCCTCGTCAGGCGTTAAAATTCAGTACATTTGATACGGTAGAACATCATCTATGAGCAAGAGAATACTATTCCTTACATCCTTACTGATATATACAGCTTTTGCAGGATTGTATGCCCAACAACGCCCGATAGGCTACTGGCGCAGCCACCTGCCATATAATAGCGCTAAAGGTGTTGCTTGGGATAAGGGTAATAATCTGTATGTAGCCACAGATAAGAGCTTCTTTGTGTACAACAGCAGTACAAGAATGGCTGAAGGCTTCAGTAAAGCAGAGGGCATGGCAGATGTAGGTGTATCCTGTATAGGTTACGACCTCCTTTCAAATACAGTCATTATAGCTTATGAAAACAGTAATATAGACCTGTATCAGGATGGTGCATTTTATAACCTGCCCGATTTGAAAATGCGCAACATCAGTGGCAGTAAAAAGATAAATGATATTTATACAACAGATGGCTATGCTTACCTCAGTACAGATGCAGGCATGTTGGTTATCAATCTGGAAAAAAAAGAAATAAAAGAAACATACAACTTTACGATAGCCGGTCAAAACATAGCCATAAAAGCTGCAGCTATTGCAGGCAACAACTTGTATGCAGCTACCGAAAAAGGATTGTACACAGGCAATAAAAACAGTGGTTTGCTGCAGTCTTTTGCCACTTGGGGAAAAATTGATACAAGTCGTCGTTTGATAAGCATGGCATCTGTGGACGATAAACTCTTTGTTGCAACTGTTGATAGCGTGTTTGAATACACCAACAATACATTGAAGTTTGCTTTCCGTTCTGATTCTAATATTCGTAAACTAAGCCCTGGTATAAAATCTGTATGGGTTTGCGAGGGTATCCGCACAAATTTCAGGGGGGCGGCACACAAATTATCATTGACAGACTATAGCCGGACAGATAGCTTTAAGTTGTTTGGCTTTTGCGAGCAGGTGGTACATTCTGATACTGACCGTGTGTGGGTAGCCGGTGGTGCAGATGCTTTTTTATTAAGAGAATTCAGAGGTGAGCCCTATAAGTTGCCATTGCCCGATGGGCCTTCTTCCTTCCCGAGCTATGATATTGTTGTACGCAACAAAGAGATGTGGGTAGCGCATGGCGGCTATGACGAGAAACGCAGGGCAAACAACAACGGTGCAGGATTTTCGAGTTATATAGATGGTAAGTGGAAATGGTACAGGCGTTTTGAATACAAGCCATTTGGCGATACCATGCGTGATTTTTCAAATCTCTATAAATCTGCAGACGGGATATTATATGCAGGCTCTGTACAAAACGGCTTGTTTATTCTAAACCCCGATGGTAGTACAAACAGCTATCAGCAAAATTCATTTATTGATGTTTCGTCAGTATCGCCAACATGGTATTTCATAGGTGGCTTTGCAGAAGATAAAAATGGTAACCTTTGGGTCACTGTCTATGGTGGTAAAAGAGAACTGGTTGTAAAAACAAAAGACGGGCAGTGGTTTCCTATTACTGTACCCATTGTACGCTCTGGCATACCCAATGCTGCGGCAGATATTATTGTTGATGACAACAACCAGAAATGGTATGCTACAACAGGTGCTGCCAGCGGTGTAATAGTATATGACGATAACAACACACCCACCAATACTTTTGACGACCGCTACAGATTATTGCTTGCAGGCAAAGGTGTGGGCGGGCTGGCCGATAATGAAGTGTATTGCCTGGCAAAAGACAAAAAAGGCAGTATATGGATAGGCACTAAAAACGGTATTAGTATTGTAAGCTGCCCCGGACAGGTGATACAAGGCACTTGCGAAGCAGAAAACAGAACGGTACAGTATGATAAGTTTGCCGGCTACCTTTTTCAGGAAGAGATAGTAAGAACCATAGCCGTAGATGGTGCTAACAGAAAATGGATTGGTACTAACAATGGTGTATGGCTGGTATCTGAAGAGGGCGACAACATCATCTACAGATTTACACAAGAAAACAGCCCGCTGCCATCCAACAACATTAATAAGATAACGATTGACCCTGTAACGGGTGATGTGTATATAGGCACAGAGCAGGGCTTAGTGAGCTATCGTAGTACTGCTACTGATGGTGGTAAGGAAAACGAAGATGTAAAAGTATTTCCCAATCCTGTACCATCGGGGTATAGCGGCACTATAGCCGTGAAAGGATTAGTTGAGAATGCGGATGTACGCATTACCGATATATCGGGGCAATTGGTGTATCGCACCAAAGCCTTGGGCGGGCAAGCTATATGGAATGGATATGACTATACAGGCCGTCGTCCGCAGAGTGGCGTATACCTGATATTCATTACCAATAAAGATGGCTCGCAAACCAAAGTGGGTAAGATGGCATTTATGGAATAGTGTATGCTGCAAAACACAAGGGGTATAGCACTACGCGCCGTAAAGTATGGCGATACCAGCATCATAGCAACTATATTTACCGAACTGTACGGTGTGCAAAGCTATATGGTGCAGGGTGTGCGTAGTAGCAAAGCAAAGAACAACAAAGCGGCATTACTACAACCCGCTACCTTGCTGGATATGGTGGTATATCACAAACCCAATACCAAGCTGCAGCGTATTAAAGAGTATCAATACGCGTACATCTACACATCTCTGCAAGAAGAGATTATTAAAAACAGTGTCGCCTTATTTTCTGCAGAAGTGCTGCTTCGCATACTGCCGGAAGAAGCATTGATGCCGGAGCTGTTTCAATTTGCATTTCAATATTTTCAGCAATTAGATACCATGCCTGCAAGTAATGTCGCAAACTTTCCTCTCTACTTTCTGGTACAATGCAGTCGCATATTAGGTTATGAAATAAGCGGTACATACAGCAGCGAAACCCCTTACCTGCATATGCAAGACGGTGCATATACCGCCACACCACCCAAGATGGATACCTACCTGCACGATGAAGATGCCAAAGCACTAAGTAATATACTGAACATAGAAGACGCTATGCTACTGAAAATGATAGCACTGAACAGCGAAACACGTAACAGACTTATTGATTGGTATATCGAATTTATGCAAAGCCACACACAACACATGGGCAGCATCAAATCGCTGACTGTGTTAAGAGCAATACTGCACTAAGAGGTTTTCTTACCCGTCATACGCTTCCAGATGCGTTGCAGGTAATTTTTGAAAAAGGCAAACTGCCCGAAAGGTATGCTGATGACTAACACACAGACTGGCCATAGCAAGGTGACAAGCAGGATGTAGACAATGAACCATAGCACCCCTTTTTCAAGCGGAAATAATGAAAGTACTTTACGGCCCAGATAACCACACATACTGCCACCCAATGCAAACGTGCAGAGTATAAGCAGCAACTGCCACCCACCAACTTTCCATTTATTTTTAAGCCCGTCAAACATCGCTGTGTGCAAAAGCGTTGCAAATCTAAGGCTTATTGATTGTATATATCGTGCTATTTCAGCATTTTTGACGGGTATACGCAAGATGAATTACAAACAGCTATTTATTACCATATGTATGGTGCATACCACCATGGCATTTGCACAAAATAAATCGTACCCGATAGCCGATTTTCGCAACCCGTTGGATATACCCATCATGTTGGCGGGCAATTTCGGCGAATGTCGCCCCAACCATTTTCATAGCGGCATAGACATTAAAACAAACGGTGTAGAAAACCTGCCTGTATATGCCATTGCCGATGGTTATGTATCGCGCATAAAAATGGAGCCTGGTGGCTTTGGTCATGCCTTATATATTACCCACCCTAATGGTTATACATCGCTCTACGCACACCTCAACGATTTTGCACCTACGATACAACGCTTTGTAAAAGCCACACAATACAAAACCGAAAGCTGGACAATGGACCTGCAACTGACAGCCGAGCAGTTTCTCGTAAAAAAGGGACAGCAGATAGCATGGAGTGGTAATACAGGAGGCTCTACCGCGCCACACCTGCACTTAGAAATACGCGATACCAAAACCGAACATCCGCTGAACCCGCAACTCTTTGGCTTTGAGATAAAAGATGCCATAGCACCGACACCTACCCATATAGCAGTATATGATGCACGTACAAGCATTTACGAACAAAACCCGCAAGTAGTAAAGCTGAAAAAGAAAGAGGGTGTGTATATTGCCGATACCATACTATGCAACACACCACTTGCAGCTATGGGCGTAAATGTAAACGACTATATGAACGGCAGTGAAAACACACTGACTTTCTATACTGCTGATATTTTCCTCGACAGTGTAAAACAGGGTACGATAACACTGGATGATATTGGCTATGATGTAACCCGTTATCTGCACGCGCATATAGATTACAAAGCAAAGAAACAGACAGGTGAATGGATACAGCTACTGTATCAACTACCTGGCAATGCGCTGGATGGTATATATAACTGGACAGGCAAAAAAGGTGTACTGGATATTACAGACAAGCAAACACATCGCATCAATGTTGCATTAACAGATGCAAGCAAAAATGTAGCTAACATTGTATACTACATACGTATGGCAAGCGATACAAACAGCGCGGGATGCAAAGGCAAAGTATTTAAGGTAAATGAACTGAACCAATTTGAACATCCGAATGTTATACTGAAGTTGAATGAAAAAGCTTTGTATGATGATATATGTTTTCAGTTTGCAAATACAAAAACAACAGATGGATTTAGTGATAAATACAGCATACATAAAAGCTATGTACCTGTGCACAGTTATTTTGAACTGGGCATAAAACCCAATAAAGCCATACCCTTTGCCTTGAAAGATAAAATAGCATTGGTGTATAACGACGGCAAAGATGAAACAGGCAAAGCAGCTAAACTTGAAGATGGCTGGTACAAAGCCAGTGTAAGAAACTTTGGCGAGTACAGATTAGTAGCAGACAATATAGCACCCGTCATCAAAGCATTGCAGAAAAATGGTGCGGTACTGAATAAAGCAAAACGCGTCAGCTTTATGATAAAGGATGATATAACAAGCGTGAATAAATACAGGGGCGAACTGGATGGCAAATGGATATGCATAGAGCAACACGGCAGCCAATACTTCTATACCTTTGACGAGCATTGCCCTAAAGGGAAGCACACATTGGTGCTGACCGCTACGGATGAAAACGGCAATACTAGTAAACTGACATACAACTTTACAAGATAACAGATATGGAACTGCAAGCAGGTGATAAAGCACCCGATTTTAAAACAAAAGACCAGGATGGCAATGCGGTGTCGTTGAAAGATTATAAAGGCAAGAAAGTTGCATTATACTTTTACCCCGAAGACGATACGGAAGTTTGTACCGTACAGGCATGCAACCTACGCGACAACTATGCTGTGCTGAAAGAGAAAGGTATTACTATACTGGGTGTAAGCCCGAATGATGAAAAGAGCCACAAGAAATTTGAAACCAAATACAAATTGCCATTTACGCTGTTGGTTGATGAAGATTTGAAACTTGCTAATAAATATGGTGTGTGGGCAGAGAAAGTATTGTACGGGCACAGGCACATGGGTATAGTACGCAGTACCTTCCTGATAAATGAGGATGGTAAGATACATCACATAATAAAGCGTGCATTATCAAAAACACACACGCAGCAGATACTGAAGGGATTCGGGATGCTTTAGAATGTGAACCGCATACTGCCGAAAATGCCGAAGTATTTCTGGCGCGGCTCTGTGGGCAATGCTTTGGGTGTAACACGCCAAACAAAATCTATACGTAGTAGCTTAAAGATGTTTTCTACACCCGTACCTAATTCAAGGTATGGATTGCCTTCCAGTGTTTTGAAAGCAAAACCTTTGTCGAGGTTTACAGCTTTGTTGGCATCACTAAGGCTACCAATAATTCCTTTAGCAGTCCAAAACTGGCGGAACTTTAGTTTTTTGATAAGCGGTATGTAATTGAATACACCATTACCCAGCGAGTGTTCGATGTTGAAACCTGCAAACTGGTCGCTGATAAACTCGTATTGGTTCATCATATTGAAGGCATATTTATTATACACATAAAACTCATTACCGGGGTGCGATTCCAGCAACGGATAAGGTAGTGTACCGAAGTATTTACCACCGAAGAGGTTTACATATAAAGAGCCGAGCGGTGCTATTTTGATGTTGTCTGAAACCGTCATGTTCACACGCTGGTATTGATAACCACTATTCAGCAAGCCTTTTATGCCTACACCTATGCGTACATCTACAATAGGGTATTTGCTACCCATACTGAAGCGATAATAATTACCCTCAAGAAATTTTTCTTTGTAAGCAAAACGCAACTGCAGGTTTACTTCCGTATTTGTTACGGTACTCATCGGATTGCCGTTGTCATCACGAAAGATATTAATATCGGGCAAGGGGTCGTATGGGTCGTACTCTTTATTGAGGAATGTAAGCATATACCTGAAGCCGCTGAAGTATTCTTTCATGTACTCAAAACGGAGATCTTTGGCAAACATAAACTTAGGCGGTATGCCATCGCGGCGTACAACGTTTACAAAAACATTATCGAAACTTACTATATCATAATAGTTCACCGTACGGTCTATGTCGGAGGTATAAGATGCGAACAGGTAAGAGCGTGGTTGGCGTTCCAGTAGCCATAGTGCCGCAATACCGCCTTTATAGCGTTGGTCGCCAAAACCATATGCAAGGAAACCGTTGATATAGGCATCTTTAAACAGCTTAGGTGTAGTACCCATCGAAAAACGTACGCGGCTACCTTCTATCTGGTTGAAGCTGTATAGGTTCCAGTACGGTCCAAACTCTAAAGGGCCCCATTTTATAACACCCGTAGCTAATACCCGCATCAGTTTACGAAACTTGGTATAAGTATCGTTCTGCTCCAGCGAGTCGAACATATTGTAAATAGCACGCTCGTTTTTACTTAGCGTATCGGGGCGTAGTGCTACCCATGTAGCCTCTGTAACTTCTCGCGCAGTATCAGTTAGTATGATGTCAGTTTTGTATTTGTTCACGATTTGGGTGATGCGGTCATCGTTTATCAACACATTACTGTAATGCGTTGTTTTACGCGCTATGAAGCCGGGCGGCTTAATGATGTCTCCCGGAGGCAGCATCTTGGCTGTCAGGTGTTCTTTGTTGCAAAACCAGATGCTATCGCCCACGGGTGCGTATTGTTTGTAGAACGATGCGCTTTTTATCCAGTTGATGTTTGTTTCTTTTGGTAACACGGCATCCATATACTCCATCGCAAATACGGAATCTACAATGCGGATGGTGCCTGTAAAGCAGTTTTCACCGGGGCGTAGCGGTGTATAGCTAAGGTGAATGATGCGATAGTCTTGCAGATAGGTGGTATCAATGATTTTGTATTTATAAAACGTTGGCCCAGCATTGTTGATGGGGCTTACAAATTTTTTATCGAAAAACAGGATGTAATTTTCATAAGGATTAACATCAAGGTTCATGGTGCCGAGGTATTTCTCAAAACTCTTGTTATTAATACCTCGTATCTGAGTGGCTTTAATGATTTCTCTTACTTTTTTGGGCTTGCGTTGAAAATAATAGTCGGATAATGCTTCTGTAAGAAAGAACGGCAGAAAGCGGTCGCCATTATCGGCAGTGTCCATATTATCGTATATAAACCCGAAGTTTCGGAGGTATGGTATGGGCAACCGTTCAAATGCTTCTTTGCTGAGGTTCAGCAAGTCTATCTCCATTTTGTTATAAGCCTCATAGTAATAGTTGCGGGTTTTATCAGGGTTGTTAGCTTCTTTGCGGCGTATTACATTTTTTATCAGTGCGATGGCCGGGTCCTCGCCAGCAAAAACTACCACTTCATTCAGTTTATTACTGCTTGTTTCCAGCGTTATGTAAAATCCGAATGTACGTTTAGAAGTATCGAGCAGCCTGATGACTGTCTTATAACCCAATGCGTTAAACACAAGCGTATCGTTGGGCAGTTCGTCCAGTTCAAATTCAAAAAGTCCGTCGAGATTGGCTGGAGCACCCGATTGTGTCCCTTGAAAATAAACAGTTGCAAAAGGTACTGGTTCGTCAGTCTTTTTATCTTTTACCACACCACTGATGCGATATTTGTGTGCAGGTTCTTCTGCTTGTACAATGCCCAGCGAGTCGGTAGTTTGCCCCCAAACAGGCAACGCATATAATTGCACCAGCAACCAAAAGATATATACAACTGCCTTTTTATACATTATAGCAACGGGCAAACAAGCTTCTGTATGCAATGATACAATACCTCTTCTTAATGAAAACCTATTTATTGTTTGATACCTGAAACAATAAATTGTTTAAATGAGTTCAAAAAACCCTGTAAAAATAACATACCTGTATCGCAATCCTCTTATATTTACACACTTCAATATGGACTTAAAAGCATTTAAGAAGAAAGTAGCTAAGAAAAAAGACAAGCTCAACGCCTTTCTTACAAAACTGGACGATATAGTACCTGACGATATGCCAAAGCTGGTGGCTGAAGTTGACAAAACCGTATGGGAAGATGTTGACTGTACCACTTGTGCAAATTGCTGTAAGTCTATGGTGCCAACATACACTACCAAAGACATAGCTCGTATATCTGCTCACTTCGGTATGACACCAAAAGCCTTTAAAGATAAGTGGCTGGAAAAAGACCCCGATAATGGCGATTGGCAAAACAAACAACGTCCCTGCCAGTTTTTGAAAGATAACCTTTGCAGCATCTACGAGATACGCCCGGTAGATTGCGCGGAGTTTCCGCATCACAACAAAAAACCATTCGACCTGTACAATGATATGTTCAAGCAGAACATTGAATATTGCCCTGCCACATTTACGCTCATCAACCGCTTGCGTAAAAGGGTAGAGAAAGAGTATGAATGGTAAGCCAACGAAAGGTACACATCGTAAAGAACACCTGCCGCAAAAGAATTGCCTGCAATGCGGGCTGCCTTTTACATGGCGCAAAAAATGGGCACGTGTATGGGATGAGGTGAAGTATTGCAGCGACCGATGCCGCAACGAACATAAAAAATCAGCAAAAGAAAACAAGGCGTAGCGGGCTACTAACAGACATTGCTTAACTTAGCCCTATGTCTGAAAAGAAACTGTTCTTACTCGACGCTTTCGCGTTGATATTCCGCGCATACTATGCACTGATACGCAGCCCACGCATCACCAGCAAGGGACGTAATACAAATGCGCAATTCGGCTTTACTACCACGCTGCTCGATTTACTAAACAAAGAAAAACCCACACACCTTGCAGTAGTATTTGATACCAGCGCACCTACAGAAAGGCATACTGACTTTGAAGCCTACAAAGCCAACAGGCAAGAAACGCCCGAAGACATAAGTGCGGCAGTACCCGACATAAAGAAAATCATTCGTGGCTTTAACCTACCGGTTATGGAGTGTGATGGCTACGAGGCAGATGACGTGATAGGCGCATTAGCGCATGAGGCTGCAGAAATGGGCTATACTGTATACATGGTTACTCCGGATAAAGATTACGGACAGCTTGTAAAAGATAACGTGTTCATTTATAAACCCGCATATCAGGGTGGTAGTGCTGAGGTGTTGGGACCAAAAGAAGTGTGCGAAAAATGGAACATCAAACGGGTGGACCAGGTAATAGACATACTGGGGCTGATGGGCGATGCAGTGGATAACATACCGGGTATAGCAGGTGTGGGAGAAAAAACTGCAGCTAAACTGTTGGCAGAATATGATACACTGGAAAATGTATTGGCCAATGCAGACAATATAAAAGGAGCACTTGGTGAAAAAGTACGAAATGGTAAAGAGGCAGCCGTCATGTCGAAAAAGCTGGCAACAATTATTACTAACGTACCCGTATCATTTCACGAAGAAGATTTCAGGGTAAAGGATATAGATAAAGAAGTACTGAAAGAAGTGTTTGCAGAACTGGAATTTAAAACCCTCGGTAAGCGCATATTGGGAGAAGAGGTAGCAACACCCGCATCTGTAGCACCAGAGGCTATGGTAACTGATTTGTTTGGCAACTTAGTACCGCAAAAAGCGGCACCTATTAAAATAGAACAAACGATTGTAGAAGTACCAGAAGAAACCACCGTGATAGCGGCGGATAAAAATATTGAGAACACACCGCACACTTATCACTTAGTAGATAATGATGCTGCCATACAAGATCTGATGGAACAACTGCTGCAACAAACAGAAGTAGCATTTGACACGGAGACAACCAATGTAGATGCAAACTTGGCTGATATAATAGGTATGAGCTTTTGCTGGGAGAAAGGAACGGCGTACTACGTATCTATACCCGATAATGAAGCTGCTAAAAAAATACTGGGACAATTTAAACCTGTATTTGACAAAGAAGACATACTGTGGATAGGGCAGAATATTAAATACGACCTGGTGATACTGAAATGGTACGGGCATACACTAAAAGGTGCACTGTACGACAGCATGCTGGCACACTATGTAATAGAGCCCGAAGGTAAGAGAGGTATGGATGTATTGAGCGCAAAGTATCTCGGTTATCAACCGGTATCTATAGAAACCCTGATAGGTAAAAAAGGAAAGAATCAGGGCAGTATGCGCGATGCGCCTATAGAGCAGGTAAAGGAATATGCAGCAGAAGATGCCGATGTAACATATCAGCTAAAGCAGACTTTCAACCCGATGCTGGATAAGCAGGAAGTGCGCAAAGTATTTGAGCATGTAGAAAATCCTTTGGTGCGTGTATTGGTAGATATGGAATATGAAGGAGTTGGTATAGATGTAAGCTTTTTGAAAGATTATTCAAAAGAACTGGAGCGCGAAATAAAGATTGCGGAAGAGAGCGTATATAAACAGGCAGGTATCGCTTTCAACCTTGCATCGCCCAAACAACTTGGAGAGGTGTTGTTTGACAAAATGAAGCTGGACGATAAAGCCAAAAAAACAAAAACAGGACAGTATGCAACGGGCGAAGATGTACTTGCTAAGCTACGCAACAAGCACCAGATAGTGGATGACATACTCGCCTTCCGTGAGTTGAGTAAACTGAAAAGCACGTATGTAGATGCACTGCCGACGATGATAAACCCACGTACGGGACGTGTACATACCAGCTTCAACCAAGCTGTAGCGGTAACAGGCAGGCTAAGCAGTATTGACCCCAACCTTCAAAATATACCCATTCGTACAGACAGAGGTAAAGAAATACGCAAAGCATTTGTTTCTCGTGGCGATGGCTGGACGCTGCTATCGGCAGACTATTCGCAAATAGAGCTACGTATAGTAGCTGCCATCAGTGGTGATGAGAATATGATAAAAGCCTTTGTTGATAATAAAGACATACACACTGCAACAGCAGCAAAAGTATATGGTGTGACAGAAAGCGAAGTAACAGGTGAGATGCGCCGCGCTGCTAAAGCGGTGAACTTCGGCATCATATACGGACAGTCTGCATTCGGGTTGGCAGAGTCATTAGGCATTAGCCGTACCGAAGCAAAAACAATTATTGACAACTATTTCACCGAGTTTTCATCTATCAAAAAGTACATGGATAATACCATCAACTTTGCAAGAGAACATGGCTATGTAGAAACCATCATGGGGCGTAAACGCTACTTACGGGATATTACATCTGCTAACCAAACAGTACGTGGCTATGCAGAGCGCAATGCCATCAACTCGCCCATACAAGGCACAGCGGCAGAGATGATAAAACTGGCGATGATAAAAGTACACGAGGAGTTAAAGAAATCGGGGTTGAACACAAGGATGATACTACAGGTGCATGACGAATTGGTTTTTGACGTACCCGAGAATGAAGTAGCACAGGTAACAGAGCTGATAAAGATAAATATGGAGCGTGCTATGGCATTACCGCATGGCGTACCTATAGTAGCAGAAGCAGGTACTGGTAAGAACTGGTTGGCTGCGCACTAAATATTTAGGATTTAGATATGCTATTTCCGTATTTCTTTCAAGGGGTGGCGTTGTTCCCATTCACCCTCTTGCGATTGGCTGTTGTTTTGCAGGCGTAATGTAGCCATACGAATGTATCTGTTTCGTACAAGTACAAAAGTAGATTTGTAAACAGGCTTGCAGCCGAGGCGAGCTTTCGCATCAAGCGCCGTACGCCCGAATATTACTTTTTGTTTGCGTAGTGCAATAGCCTGTTCGATACTGCAAAACAAGATGTTGAAATAGAGCATCAAATCGGTATTACGTTCGTAATCAAACCCGATGTAAAACATATCAAAAGCACTATCTTTTACCCAAGCACTGAAAAAAGCAATGAGTTGGCCGTTTTCACGAATACCCCAAACTTTCAATTTGTCAGGCGTGTGCCTTTTCAGTGCCGGAATAAAATCTTCACTTATCATACCTATACGCGCGGTTTGCTTATCGCATACTTGTTTGTATAGTTTGTAAATGTTTTGTTTCTCTGCTTCTATGGTTGCAATGTCCATTTCTTCAATTTGCAAACCGGTAAAGGCATTACGCACTTTACGGAAGCGTTGGGCGTATTTGTGTTTCAGCGCCTTTTCATAATCGCCAATATTTTTCCAGTCTGTATCCAGCGACAGCTCCATCATAATGTCATTGCGCAATAGCATGTATTGCGGAGCATAGTGTTGAAAATACGTAACAAGGCTATCGGGCAGGTCTTTTACCAAAACAGCATAGGCGCAGTTCGTTTTCAGTTGTTCGTTGATGACCTTATTGTACAATTTATACGCTTCGAAAGGAGAAAGGCTATTATAGTAATACGTTTCTACATCATGACGGAATAAGTGTCCTGCAACTAATAAACGAGGCTTAATGATATTGGTGAATAAACGCCATCCAATACGTGAAACAGTATTAAGGTTAGCTTCGTTAAGATGATGGCGTTGTAAACGTAGTAATTGAAAATAGATAGCAGCAACCGGGTTGTTATCTTTACTTATCAATACATAACTATAGCTTAGATGGGGTAGCTTTGATTGCTGTGTAGCGCTGAGGTTGCTTCTTTTAAGAAAATGCCCCTCCGGTAACAACATATCCCATTCATCCGGTAATGTAGCACAAGAGTTGTGGTACTGAAATTGAAATGGACTATTCTTATGGCTGAGGATTGTCAAAATATATCTTTTTCCATCACCACATGGGATATGCCAACTTCTATAAACTCGCTGCTGGTGGTATAGTATCCAAGGTTTTTATAAAAGCCCTCAGCAACGGTACGTGCATGTAGTATGATGGCAGAATAACCAATTTCCTTGGCATATTGTTCGGCAGCATCTACCAGTTTTTTACCAATTCCTTTACCTTGCCATTCTTCATGAACAGCCATTTGGCGTAGCTTAATCTTTTCTTCATCGGCTATGGGGTAAAGCATAACACAGCCTATCACTTTATCACTTTGTTGTGCTATGAAAATGGTATTTAGTGCATCTGCACTCAGGTCTTCGTTTTTGAGCGACAGACCAATAGGTTGGCGTAATATAGCCTCTCTCAAATCATATACTTGTGTATATATGGGGTCTGTTATGCTTATCCGTCTGACGACTATGTCTTCCAATGGAAAAACTATTTGGTTAGTTCTAAGTTAGTAACAATATTGCTTTTTATAGTAAATTCTACCATGGTTTCTTCCTGCAATGGTAGTTCCGGGTTCTTTTTGTAGCCTGCTTTGTAGGTGCCGGGCAATACCCTGAAGGCATGTGAAGTGCCGCTGCCATCGAGGTTGATACTCATGAAGGCACGGAACCTGTCGCCTATCGGATAGTATAATGTTACCTTTCCTATTTTAGTATTATTTGCAATGACAAGATCACCCTCTTCAGGTATTATAATTCCTTTTTGTGTGCCTATATCTAAATCGAAGGTACGGTTGAAAGGAGGTAGTGTTTCGATAATTACATTATAAGTACCCGGCTCATAAGCCCTTTCTTCAGACACGCTTTGTAAAACAGGTGTTGCGTTTCTATCAAACCTACGTGATACTTTGGCGATATAGCCTGTAATTTTTCTTTTGTCATTGCCTTCATAACCAAATACCAATGTGCCGTTTGATACGGGGATAATGATGGCATTGTTTTCATTGGGTGCGATAGTTACATCATAGGTGTATTTGCTTTCGCTACCTATGATTGTGAGATAATAATTGCCTGTCGGAACTTTTTGGCGGTGTGGTATACCTCCAATATCTACAGTACGCTGAAAGCGGAATACCTCTTTTTTAGTGTTCTTATCAACAAACGCCATAAGTGGTGCACTGTCAAAATTTCTGTTGCCGTCACTCAAGTATACTTGCAGAGTGGTCTCTTTTTTCGTGTTTTGTAATGATGAGTCTGTAATGACTTTTGGTTTAATAATTTCTACGGGTGGTATTGGTTGTTTTACAGGGGGCTTTGCAGCTATTGTGGGTGGTGGTGCGGGTTCGTCTTTTACTATTGGTACGGTAAAACGTGGCAATTTTGCTTTGTTAGCAGGCTTTGTTGCGATTACCACCCTGAAAGTGCGTTTAGGGTTTACCATTGCCAGTTGAGCAATAGTGCCTGTCATCTGTCTAACAGGTTCTTTAATATCATTCGTTCTGTTGGTCAGGTCTTTAGTTGGTTCAGGTTGTTTTACAGGAGGCGTTACAACAGGTGGTGCTGTGTTTACCACAGGTTTAGGCTTAGGTGCTTCTTTTATTGGTTCGGGTTCTTCTTGTTTTACTTTGAATTGCGGTATATCTACCTTCAACACACTTGGCGCATTTACTACCGCCTCTTTCAGCAGCTTCTTATCAATCTTCTGCAAGGCTATCATTTGTGTATAGGCATCTACAATTTTACCTACAGACGGTTTGATGTCTTTTTCCTGTGCTACCGGCAAGTAATTGCCAAGGCAATCGTAGCCGTTCTTCAATGCGGGATTGTCAACAAGGCTTAGGATATATGGTTTGAAATCTATTCGTTTTTCTAATAGCTTTTTTACAACATCACAAATATCTCCGCTACAGCTTTCTGCACCATCTGTTACAAGTATCAGGCTGTAAGAATTCAATAGTGGTTTTTCAAAATCCCATTCGGCAGCTTCTTTCAGCGAAAATGCAATAGGAGAAACCCCAATAGGTTGCAGTGCATCAAGTCGCATACCCATCTGGTCTATATTATTTTTGCTAAACATTACCTCAAGACGAGTGTCGAAGCAGTTGTTTTGTTGCGATGGATATTGGTGTCCATACACGCGCAACGCGAACTCTACATCTTTGTTCACCTTGTACATGCTGTCCATCAAAGCTAATATAATGCGGCTGGCAGCTTTAAAACGGCTTTCAGCTTTAGTCCATTCATAACTCATGCTAGACGAGCCATCAAGCAATATGAGGATACGGGGTTGTTTTACCTCATTTTTTTGAGCAAACAGGCCATTACTATTCAGTAAGAAAGCAAAAAACAACAGGCACTTGAAAAAACGCATCTAGCTAATAATAATCAGGCAACAAACCTACGCCAAATGCCTGAACAAATCCTACCCCCAATGGGGTATGATAATCAGATTTTAACATACTTGTATAAAAATCTGCAAGTGTTGTTGGTTTAGCGGTTGAGGTGCAAAATATGTAACTTTGCAACCATTTCTTTTGAGTATGTCAGTATCTACGCAGGTTGTTGAAGATGTGGTAATAAAATTTGCCGGCGACAGTGGTGACGGTATGCAGCTTACAGGCAGCCAGTTTACCAACAGCACGGCACTATTGGGTAATGATCTTTCTACGTTCCCCGATTTTCCGGCAGAAATACGTGCGCCGCAAGGCACCGTGCCCGGGGTGAGTGGTTACCAACTTCATTTTTCGAGCAACCGTATCTACACACCCGGCGATACTTGCGATGTATTGGTAGCCATGAATGCTGCTGCATTGAAAGTGAACCTGAAATCGCTGAAGCCAGGGGGTACTATCATTGCCAATACAGATGGCTTCGATTCTAAAAACCTACGACTGGCAAACTATCCTGATGGTGTGAACCCCATTGAAGATGGCTCTCTCGATAACTATGAACTGCATAAAATAGATGTTACTAAACTGACACGTGAAGCGCTGAAAGACATACAACTTGGCACAAAAGAAAAAGACCGTGCCAAAAATATGTTTGTATTGGGCTTTTTGTACTGGCTATATAACAGAGATTTGAGTGTTACTATTTCATTTCTGAATGAGAAGTTTGGCAAGAAGCAAGATATATTAGACAGTAACATCAAAGCATTGCAGGCCGGCTACAATTATGGCGATACGGTAGAAGCATTTACCACCCGCTACAAAGTAGAAAAAGCCAAACTGCCTGCCGGTAAATACCGTAGCATAACAGGCAATACTGCATTGGCTTACGGGCTGATAGCTGCCGGTGAAAAATCTAACTTGCCCATCTTCCTCGGTACATATCCCATCACTCCTGCATCAGATATATTGCATGAGCTATCTCGCTACAAAAACTTTGGCATACGTACTTTTCAGGCAGAGGATGAGATAGCAGGCATTTCAGCCGCTATTGGTGCGGCTTATGGTGGCAGCCTCGGCGTTACCACCACATCAGGTCCGGGTATGGCATTGAAGACAGAGGCGATGGGGCTTGCAGTAATGCTGGAGATACCTTTGCTGATAATAAACATACAACGTGGCGGCCCCTCAACAGGTTTGCCTACTAAAACAGAGCAGAGCGATTTACTACAGGCATATTACGGGCGCAATGGTGAATGTCCTATGCCAGTGATTTCAGCATCTACACCCAGTGATTGTTTTGACGCAGTGTACGAAGCAGTGCGCATAGCTGTGCAACACATGACACCTGTTATCTTCCTGAGCGATGGGTATATAGCCAATGGTGCTGAACCATGGCGTTTTCCGCAATCAGCAGATTTGAAGGCTATCGAGGTGAAGTTTAAAACTTCACTTGCAGAGGGCGAAGAAAAATTCATGCCATACAAGCGCGATGAAAAGTTAGTACGCCCATGGTCTGTACCTGGCTATGCGGGGCTTGAGCACCGCATAGGCGGATTAGAGAAAGAAGACATTACAGGCAATATATCTTACGATGCGGAAAACCACCAGCACATGGTGAAAACCCGCGAGGCTAAGGTGGAGATGATTGCAGACTACATACCCCTGCAGACACTTGACAGCGGCCCTGAAACGGGTGATGTATTAGTGCTTGGCTGGGGCTCAACGTACGGCTCTGTAAAAAGTGCTGTGAGCGAACTACAGGCAGCAGGTAAATTGGTAGCACATGCACACCTGCGCCATTTGCGACCTTTCCCTAAAAATCTGGGAGAGATGCTGCAACGCTATAAGAAAGTATTGATACCTGAAATAAACAACGGGCAGCTTATCAAAATCATTCGCGATAAATACCTTGTAGATGCTGTTGGTTTCAACAAGATAAAAGGTACACCTATTACAAGGGCAGAGTTGGTGAGCGCTATTGGCGAGTTGTTGTAATAGGGGTAAAGTCTTGTTCAGTTGTTATATCATTACACCTATATTGGTGAACACCTAATATTGGCTATATGCAACGCAGATCATTCATCAGGCAATCATTACTTGCTATTCCAGCTTTTTATATTGGTAACAGTCTTTTGTTTGCATCTTGCAGAAAAAAAGATGATTTAAAGCCAGGTAATTGGCGAGGGAAAGTGATAGTAATCGGTGCTGGTATATCGGGCATATACGCAGCCAAGCAATTAATGAATTTAGGCATTGATGTAACTATATTGGAAGCTTCAGGCATAACAGGCGGACGTATAAGAGGATTGGAAGGATTTGCAGATTTTGAAATAGAACTGGGTGCCGAAGAATTACATGGCAAACGCTCTGAGTGGTACAACATAGTAAACGGCACACCGGGTGTATCGTTTAATGAAGCATCTTCTGAAGAGTATTTTTATATAGGCAATATGCTGAAAAGTGAAAGTGCATGGGCTGGCAACAGCATATTAACACAAGCACGCACTTTTGAAAGTACAGCAAGAAACTATAGCGGTGAGGATAAAACTGTGTTACAACAAGCCATTGCACAGGGTATTTACCCCGATGGGTATGAAATAATTAACGCGTATCTGGGCAATGAGTATGGCGCATCTAATAATGTGTTGAGTATAAAAGGTATAGCAGAAGAAGACCAGTTGTGGGAAAGCGGGGATGATAATTATACTTTAAAATCAGGCAGCTATACAAATGTGTTGAATCATCATTACTCAGACGTTATCAATAAAGTAAAACTAAACCACCCTGTAACGCAGATAAACTACGCAGGCAATCAAGTAACCGTTACTGCTAATGGAACCGACTTTGTTGCTGATAGAGTTATAGTTACCGTGCCATTGGCAGTACTGCAAAGCGGGACAATACAATTCAGTCCGCAGTTACCAGATGCAAAACGAAATGCAATCAACAAAATAGGCATGGGTACAGGCATTAAAGTGATACTAAAATTCAAGGACAGGTTTTGGGCTGCAAGTACCGGTACCATCATCGGCGGATCCAAATCTCCCGTATATTGGACTACTGGTTTGGGTAAAAGCAATACTCCATTGCTTACTGCATTTGTAATGGGCGATAAAGCACAATACCTGAGCAGCTTGGGTAATGGCGCGACTGATATATTGCTTGCAGAGCTAGACCAGATGTATGGTAACAATGCAGCCAGCAAGGCATTTTCAGAAGCACATATTATGGACTGGGGCAAAGAACAATATATACGAGGGGCTTATTCATACGCCATAGTAGGTGGTGGCGTGAGCCAGCGTAGAGAGTTAGCAGCGTCAATAGATAATAAAATCTATTTTGCGGGAGAGGCTACCCATACTGCTGGACACAATTCTACCGTACATGGTGCGTTGGAAACAGCTGTACGTGCAGTAAATGAAATAACAATGGCATAAAATAAAAGGCTACGTTTGTAGCCTTTTATTTCTTCTTGTATTTGCTTATCAATTCTGTTACAGCAGTACGCCGCATATATTCAGGATTCAACTCTGTAAACACTTTTATTTTAGCAGGTGCTTCTTTCAATGCGCGCTCTAATTGTAGCATAGCTTCTTTACTCTTACCCAACTCCAATAATAAGGCAGCATGATAGTAGCGAAAATCGGGTTTGTCTCCGCAATGCTCACGTGCAACTTCTAATTGTGTCAGGCCTTCGTCGTAATAGCCTGATGCATATAAACCTTTGATGAGTGCCACCCACGTTGTTTTATTACCCGGCTTCAGGCGTACAGCGTTCAAATAACAAACAAGTGCTTCACTTTTCGCATCCATTTCCATCAGGCAGTTACCTATTGCCATGCAGTAGGCAGCATTGTCTTTGTCAAGGTGCAAGGCAACAGAGTAAGACTTAACGGCTTTTTCCCATTGTTTTTCGCGTGCGTATGTTTCGCCTATTTTATAAAATATAGTATCGTCCTGCGGGCTTAGCTGCGATGCTTGTCTGTAGAAGTGGCGGGCACGCTGAAAGTCTTTTTGTTTTTCCCAGCAATATCCCATGGCTTCGAATATCACATCTTCAGCTTTGGCTATCTCTAAATGTTTTTCAAGCACCTCTATGGCTTTGTCGTACCATTTTAAACGCATGAAAGCATCTGCCATATTGCGATAGGCAAATTCAAACTTTTCATCTATCGCAACACAATATTCGTACGCGTCAATTGATTTTTCATATAGTTTCAAACCCTGATAAGCTGCACCAAGGTTAAACCAAGCCAATGCATTGAATGGGTCTTCTTCCGTAAGCTGTGTATGCAGTGTAGCACTTTCTTCAAGGCGTTTGGTAAAGTCTGCCCAGAAACAAATCTTCTGCAATGCCTCTTCGTTCCGGCGGTCTATTTTTATAACACGTTTCAGGGTGTCAAATACCGCATCAAATTCTTCACACTCGTCATACACATCCGAAAGCTCCAGCAGTACTTCTATCTTTTCTTTACCTGAAAACTCATTCGATTTTTGTTCGAGCCACATAGCTGCCTGGTCGTACTTAAACTGACCGAGTAATATGTCTGAACGCAATAACGTAGCATCAAGATTGTTGGGATCGTTTTCTTCTACTTCGTCCAACACTTTCAAGGCTTGTCCATATTTCTGTGCCTGTGTCAGTATTTCGGCACGCAGCAGCATGATAGTTGCAGAAAAAGGATAGTATGTACCAGCGATATCGCAAGCAAGGAGTGCCTGCTCTTCATTACTGTTTTGGAAGTAAAATTCTATTACGCGCTCAAAATCTTCCTCGTCCATGATACCGGAAAATTCGCCTTTCTTCACCTGTTCGTATCGTTGCAGCAGTTCCTCCAGCGAGCCCCATTCTTCATCCAGAAAATCATCATCTTCTTCAAACATAGCAACCGTTTTATCAAAGTTAGCAAATAAAAATGCCAGTCAATAGACAGCAATGTTAAGGCACTGTAAAAATGCACAGGTTATTAACAATAAAAAAAGCCACCTAATAGGTGGCTTTTACTACTATATAATGGAATGATTTACTGTACTTTATTAGTTTGCAGTATCAGATAGCTGGTGCCAAATTCACCACTTTTATCAATCGTAAACGGACGAGTGCCATATACTGTTTGCGAGCGGATGATATCCCAACCTCGTGCAGCAAAGAAATAGTCGCCTACTTTCAGTTCTGTAAAAATAGCCATGGGCACGCCATCTACATATTTGATATTGGCAGAGTCGTCATATTTGCTGCCTGCAGGTGTAACGGCTGCATTATATTTTACATATACCCAACCGCTATCCACTTTCACACCACTGTTTTCAACTACTACACGCATAGTTGCCAGCCCGCCTTTACCAGCCACATAAGTGGGCGTAACGTTGGAAGACTGAGGTTTGTCTTTACAAGCAAACAGGCTGATTGATAAGCCCGTAAATAGTATCGCTTTAAGCCATGCTGATTTCATGCACTGAATTTTAACGAAAGTTGAAGATACAAAAACAGATTTTAAAATAGCTATGCTTAGGCTTATTAAATTATTTAATGCTTGTTTCGGCAGGCAGGCTTGGTTTGCTCTCGTTCCATAGCCTGTCTAACGCAGTTACCACATAAGTACATTTTTTGTATTTGTTGGCGTTTACATCCAAAAATTCGGTTTCTGATAGCACTTTGATGATTTTCTCAGCATTATCAGTATTCACGGGTTCCCCATTTACAAACCTGTACACAGCATAAGTGAGTCTTCCTTTAGCACGTTCCGGCTTATTCCATCTTAAAAGTGTACCCTGATAAGATGGTATAGCTTTAACAACAGGTGCTGTAGGAGCAGTAGTGTCCAGCCATTTCATTACAGGGGGGAAAGCATTATACATATTATAACGGATAATGCTGTCTTTTATTGGTACAGTCAGTTTATCGAAGATGGATGCACTGTAAAACACATGGCTGGGGTGTTGTGCCATCTTCCTGATATCCTGCATTTGCCACATCAGTTCTCGTGTACCTACCCACGGGCCTTTGCTTGCACCAACCATACGATACACACCTAATCCATAATATATATGCCTGCCATAACTATGTGCTTCCCACCATGGTAACAATACATCAAAAGCAGCAGCTCGGTGGTAATGTTCCCAATATAATTGCGGCAACAGATAGTCAATCCAACCCTTACGCATCCACAGCAACACATCAGCATACAGGTCGTCATAACAAGTTTGTCCCCCACGGGTAGCAGAGCCTTCAGGGTCTTTTGATGCATTGCGCCAAACGCCAAACGGACTGATGCCGAACTTAACATACGGCTTTGCTTGTTTGATGTTGGTATTAAGTATAGATACAAAGAGGTTTACGTTATTGCGTCGCCAGTCGTCTTTTGACATTCCGTTTCCATAACGGTTGTATGCAGTATAGTCGCCAAACTCTTGCCCTGCTATTCTGTAAGGATAAAAATAATCGTCAAGATGAACTGCATCTATATCATACTTCTTTACTACTTCCATTATTACGTTTGTAACATATTCCCTTGCTTCGGGTATGCCCGGGTTGATATAGGCTTTGCCACCATAATTGACAATCCAGTCGGGGTGCTTATAGGTTATATGGTCTTTAGGGTTGGGGTTTTTCTTGCTGTCTGTCAATGCTCTATAAGGATTGAACCATGCATGAAATTCCATGTTGCGTTTGTGCGCCTCATCTATCATAAACTTCAGCGGATCGTAGTAAGGAAACGGAGGCTGCCCTTGTCTGCCAGTCAAAAACCTACTCCACGGTTCTATGGTACTAGGGTAAAAAGCATCTGCTACAGGACGTACCTGTACAATCACAGCATTGCAGCCTAGTTTTTCAAGTTCATCCAATCTGTAAATGAACTCCTGTTGCTGCTGCGTTGATGGTAATCCTTGTTTGGAAGGCCAGTCGATGTTAGATACCGTTGCAATCCATGCCGCTCGAAACTCTCGTTTAGGAGATTGCGCTGCGACCATGTGGCTGACTGATAAGAGCAAAAGCAGGTACGGGTATATCCTCATCTTATGATAGTAACAGTTATGTGGCGATAAAGAAAGATAAAATATATTATCTGTATTGTTTGCATAGCACTATAAAAAATGGCTGACTGATATACAGCCAGCCATCTGTGTTTTACAAAATGCTATTTATTCTTCTGTTTTCTTTTTACGTGCTGCTTTTTTAGCAGGCTTTTCTTCGCCTTCTGCTGCAGGTTCTGCTGCTTTCTTAGCGCGAGATTTCTTGGCAGGTTTTTCTTCTTCAGCCGCTTCCACAGCTACTGTTTCTGCAACAGGTGTATCTTCTTCGGCCTGCGTAGTGCTCAGGTTTTCAAAATTAAGCAGGTCGTTTGTTTTCAATATTTCATACCATTTCAGCATTTTCTTCATGTCGCTTACGTACACACGTTCCTCGTCAAACTCAGGGAAGATGCTTTTGAAATAGCCTTTGATAGCATTGTTATCTGCCGTTTTACCGTCAATAATTTTGATGCTGCCTTCGTTGTCTTTCATTTTCTGAAACACCTCATGCAGACGCACGTTATCGCTGGTAGTATACACTTCTATACTCTCTAAAGGGGTAACATTGTGCAGGCGGGCAGATATAAATTTGGTACTGTTGTCTGCCAGATTTTTTACGATAGCACCATCGCTTTTTGTGGCTAACAACTGAAACAAACCACCGATACCTGTTACTGCAACTATTTCTCTGTATTCCATAATCTGTTTAAGTAGAAAGGGGGCAAAAATAAAGGTTTTGACCTTATTTGCCCCCCGATTATCAAAAAATATTATACATTAATCTTTAGCCTTATCTGACAAGGATAATTGTGCCCTTGTATTCTACTTCTCTTGTACCCTTATTACCGCATATACCTTTTACATAATAATTATATGTACCTAAGTCTTGGGGTTTACCATTGTACATACCATCCCAACCGTCTCCTATTATGCTGGTTTCAAAAACTTGCTGCCCGAAGCGGTTATAAATAGCGAAGCGCTTAAGCATAAAGTCTCCTTTAAATAAAACTTTTGCTTTATCATTCTTGCCATCTCCGTTTGGAGTGAAAGCATCAGGCACGAAGGTTTTACAACAATCATCGTACAAAACTTCGCCTCCCGATGAGTCTTTACAACTGTTGGCATCCGTTATCCATACAAAGTATTTGCCATTGGCAACGTTTCTCAACTCTTCATTTGTCAGCTGCTCATTTCCTGCCCATCTGTATTTATAAGGCATGGTGCCTCCTGTTACTTCTGCACGCACAAAACCACCATCGTCATAGCCTTCACAGTCGTTTGGTGCAACTTTTATAATAGTACTCAATTTGTCAGGTTGAGTTACTTGAATGGTTGTGTCTTTAGTACAGTTTTTATCGTCAATAATGCGAACCCTATACTTTCCTGCTAATAAATCAAAGAACGCAGCTATGCTCACCGGCGTTCTGTTATCTATCTGATACATCAATGGTTGAACGCCGCCTGTTACAGTAAGCTTTATTTGCCCGTCTGCAAAGCCAAAACAACTAACAGGTTTGGGGGTTGCATCTTCAACTATTATTTTGGGGTAGCCTTGTAAAGTAATAGCTGTATCGTGGGTGCAATTATTACTGTCTCTTACGCTTAATGTATACGTACCTTCAGACAGTTGGCTGAATACATTGGAAGACTGTGTGCTACCACTATTAATAGCATACAGGTATGGCATGGTACCACCTTGTGCGCTTACAACAATGGTTGCATCCTTAAAGCCCTCGCAGGTTGGCTGCGTTATTGATGGTATGTTCAACAATAATTTAGCAGGCTCTGTCAAACGCAATGCAGTATCGAGGTCGCAGTTATTTGCATCCCTGATGCGTATCATGTTTACACCTACTTTCAAACCTGTTTTTGTATTGTTAGCATTGTAAGGAAGTGCATTGGCGGCATAAGCATACGGTGTTGTGCCACCAGTACCATTTATAACCACGCGGCCTGATGTATCGCCAAAGCATAACACGTTTTGAATATCAAGAGATTGAAACTCAAGCTTAGTAGGCTGTGTTATGGTAATTGTAGTATCTTTTGTGCAGTTGTTTGCATCTCTTATCCGGAAAGTGTAAGTACCCGCAGTCAGACCATTAAACGTATTAACAGCACTGAATGTGCCCGTACCAAGCGCGAAGCTATACGGGAAAACACCACCAAACGCATTGATGGTTACCCTACCATTTGCAAAGCCAAAACATGTTGGCGTGCTGACAGTTGCAAACGGAACTAATAGTGTAGGTTGAGTAACGGTGACTGAAGTATCTTTTCTACAACCCAAATTGTCTCTAATGGCAACAGTATATGTACCAATGGGCAGGTTGCTGAAAGTAGATGTGCCTACGAAAGGATTGCTATTGAGTGAATAGGTGAATGGGCTTTGGCCTGACGTAGTAGCTACCACTATTGATGCATTACTATCTCCAAAGCAGCGTACATTATTTACTGTATAATTGGCGTTTACCCTAGTAGAGTCGATAATTGTAATAGTTGTATCTTTTATACACAACCTCGTATCGCGAATATAGAAAGTATATGTGCCTGCTGCAAGCGAACTAAATGTATTAGTACTGCTAAATGGCGCAGCACCTATAGCATAGACATAGCCTGGTACACCACCGGTAACATTTACTATTACATTACCGTTATTTAAGGGTGTGCATGTAGATTGTTTTACCTGTAATGAAGGTATTATACGCGTTGGTTGGTTCATGGTTACATTGCTGTCTACAGAACAGTTATTTGCATCGCGTATCCGCAGGGTATATGTGCCAGCCGCTAAGCCTGAGAATGTAGATGAGCCTACAAAAGGGCTTGTATTAATAGCATATGAATACGCCGTTGTACCACCCGTAGCAGTAATGGTAATGAAGCCATTTGAATTGCCATTACAAACAGGCTCAGTAATTGCTATGTTTGAAAATGCCAGAATATTGGGTTGTGTAATAGTGATGCTGGTATCGCGTATGCAATCATTCGCATCTTTTACCCGGAAAGTATATGTGCCCGCTGCAAGACCTGTAAATACATTGGTGCCGGAAAAAGTACCGCTGCCTTGTGCATAAGTATATGGTGATACGCCCCCAACCCCTGTCATAGTAATGGTACCGTCTGACAAACCAAAGCAGGTAACATTATTTCTTACGATACTACTGGCAAGCCTTGGCGGTTGTGTAATAGTAATGGCTGTATCTAAATAACAACTATCTACATCTTTTATTCTGAATGTATGTACAGTTGCAGGCAGACTATTGAATGTACCTGAAGTACCGAATGTACCCGGATTGAGTCGGTAGAAATATGGTGCTGTACCGCTATTGCCGGTTAATGCTATAGCTCCAGTATTATCTCCATTGCACAACACATTGGTAACAACTGCAGAAGCATGAATGGCTATTGAGTCGTTGAGTACAAAATTGGAATCTTTTGTACAATTATTTGAGTCGCGTACACGTATAAGATACGTACCCGAAAACAAACCTGAGAATGTATTGGTACTGCTAAAGCTACCTGTACCCAATGCATATTGATATGGTGTAGTACCATTGGATGCAGTAACTGTAATAAGGCCACTGCTGAAATAGTTGCACTTGGGTTTGGTAGATACTATGCTTAGAGCAATATCTGGCGGATTCTGTAACTGTACAGTAGTATCTTTTATACAATCGTTGGCATCTTTTATGCGCATTGTATACGAGCCCGCACTTAGGCCCGTAAATACATTAGCAGAACCGAAGCTACCTGTACCGATAGCATATGTAAACGGGGATACGCCCCCACCAGCTACTAATGTGATGCTGCCATTGCTGCCACCAAAGCATGTAGGCCTTACCAGTGTTACAGTAGGTATTATCGCCGGTGGTGGATTGATAGTTATAGTGGTGTCTTTAAAGCAGTTATTAGAATTTGATACCCTGAAAGTATAGGTACCAGGATCCAAGCTATCTGTCTGTGCACCTGTCAGCCCGGTAAAGTTGTGTATAATGGTTGTACCTTGACGGATAGTTATAGTCCATGGCGACGGTGTTACGGATGGTGTCATACTAAATCTTGCCTTTTTTGTACAAGTGGCAGGAGATATGAGTGAAAATGCCATTGCCGGGTCTGGTAAAATAGTAATTGTATAAGCTCTGGTTTGTGTGCTGGACAACGGACAGCCGGCATCTTTAAAATTGATAAAGAAATTGTATGTGCCTGGCGTAGCAGTTGCAAGATTCCAACTGAATACAGAGGTAGGTGCTGTAGTGTTATTGTTGGTTATTGTGAATGTAGCACCTGTTGGTATGCCGCTCGGAGTCATCACAATCGTATCACCTTCTACATCTGTAGGGTTTATGTTGAAGGTAAGTGTACCTGCAGATTTGCACACTGTAAGTACAGTACCTCCACCAGTAACAGTACCTGCAGATGCATTGCTAATACCACCTGTAGGCGCGTTATTATTACAATTATTAAGTACAACGAAGGTCATTTCGCGCATACTGGTGCCCACAAGTGTACTGCCCCTGTATTCATCTACCCTGAAAACAACTAATGAACGCTGTACCAGATTGGGTGTGAAGCTGAGCTGCCCAGTTGTGCTGCTGAAACTAAAGCTGCCTGTTGAAACTGCCAAAGGAGCAGTAGCGCTATAACCGGTAAGGTATGTAACTGTACCTCCACCACTTATCATACCAGGTACAAGGCTGTAAGATAATGCGTCGCTATTGGGGTCAACTGTACCCGGATTATTGTTGGCTGGTACATTGATACAGAAAAAAGGCGTGGGAATAGATGTATAAACAGGTGATGAATTGGCAGCGGTCAGGTTATTGAGTGTTGCCTCTAATGCCATGATGCTACCTCCACCTGTACCTGTAGTAATATTTGTAATAGTGGTACTACGGCCAGCTGAAGCGCTTGAACCCATAGCGCCTGTAAATAAGAACCGCCAGTTGGCCGATGTGCCACTAAGGGTGAAATTTCTTGAATACGTAAAGCGTTTAACACCTGGTATGGTGCCTGAAGTGCTTACACAGTTTGTATTCCCTAATTGCGAAGGGCATACGGGTGTTACCTCAACACCTGCAGTCGGGGCCTGTATAATCAGGTTTTGACTCGTTACTAAAGTAGTGCCATTATATAGCTCTACAGTAGGTGTACTTGTACTAAGGTTTGGAAAGGCAGAACCACTGCAGTCTCCATAAATCACCAAGGTGACAGTATATGTATTGCCCGATTGATGTGTATAAAAAAAGTCGGCACCGTAAATATGCGTTGCTCGAGATTGATAAGTAGCAAGCAGGAAAACAAAGCATATAATAGCTGTTTTCTGCATAAACTGTAAAGCTTTTATCATACTGATAAATTACAAAAATCTACAATTGCCGGCAATGCCGGATTTAATAAACACACAGAGGGGTACGCAACTCTACATTATTGTTAGCCAGACACTAACATATTTACAAAGTGTTGGGTTTTATAGAAATACAAATTATGCCATTTTTATGACATAACAATATGTCTATGTGGTAATACAAACTTATTACAGTTCTATGAACTTAAGAAACAATACCGTCTGAATATGGAATAGAAACAGATGAGGGGAGAGAAAATCAAAACAAACGTTTGTTTTCTTTAACCGAGCGTAAATAATTTTTAATATCGGGCGATGGTTGCAGCCATAAAAGCATGATGACAAACAGTATGAGAATACATGTGCTGCGGAGCAAAGTATCTATGTAAAGATTACCAATTTGAGGCAAGATGTATGAAAAGCAGACTGCAGGCATAGAAGATATTAGTATCAATATTGACCTTCGGGATATTGGCATAAGTCCCAATTTTTGTTTCAGAAATAGCAGCTTTACAATATTAAAAAGAAAAAAACCAATTGTATTAGCCCATGCAGCGCCAGCTAACCCGTATACAGGTATAAATATGAAGTTGAGGATAATAATTAGAGCCACCAATAAAGCTGTAATGTAAAAATTGAATTTATAATATTCTGACATACTCAAAATTTCAGAATTTATACCTGTGAGCATATCAAAATACCGACCCAACATCAATATAGGTACAACTGTAGCAATACCCGAATAGCTTTCATCAAAAACACTCGTAATGTTATGCATGTTGGCAAGTATCAGTATCGACATGATTGTTGCAACTATCTGTATGTTAAGTGAGGTCCTCGTAAAAAGGTCTTTAACGGTAGTTTTATCATTTTGATTATAGGCTTTTGTAACCATCGGAGTAGCTGCGTTAGCTAAAGACCTATAGGGTATCTGATATATGGAAATAATAAGTATACAAACTGAATAAATAGCAACACTGGCCATACCCCCTTTGTCAAATATAGCCAACATTTGCATATCTACATTGATAAGCAATGCTATTGACACGTTTATCAGTACATGAAATGCAGCAAATGATGCTATATCTTTATATTCAGCCTTAGAAAATAATTGCCAGTTTAAAGAAAATCCAAAGCCATCAGTTTTTGTTGCTAGTTTCCATAATATAGCTATAGGTACTAGGTGTATGAAAATGCTCAGAATTATGAAAGTACTGAAAGAGATGTAGTCATACCCCATCAAAATTACTAACACAATATTTATACATCGCAATAATATTTCTTTTATAAAAGTAGAAATGGCTACTTTCATTTGAGATCCAAGATATTGCTCCAACAATGTCATTACAGACCATAACAACACATATAATGGCAGCCATGCATAGTATTTGAGTACATATTCAATATCTACTGGTTGATATAACCCTACTATAGCGTCCTTGAAAAAGAAATATACAATAGTAAAAAGTGCAGTAATACAAACCGGCACTACTGCGCTGATTGTAAACAGCAATTTCCTTTTTTCGTCCTTTGCGTTATACTTGTACACATATACGTACAACATGTTGTGCACACCAAATAATATAAAGTTGGATGCAAGCACAGCTTGTGTAAGCAGGTTTCGTGAGTAACCAAATGCTTGTTGTGGCATCAGTTTTGTGGATAAATAGACGGTTAATGCACCGAGCAGTGCCCCGGCAAATGTGACTATTGTCGTTTTTACAGATTGTCTAAAAACAATGCCCATCCGTCTTTTTATGTGTTTTATAAAAACTGTATGAAAATATTTTCACCATTTATTTCCATTCTATATCTCGATGTATTAATGGCGTTAAAGAAAGCGTTGGCGGTGCCTTGTTTCATCCTATCGTGCAGTTCTGTAACGAGTATTTTTATTTTGCCCAACCACAGCCCGTTGTTTTCAGTAAATACTTCTTTTTCAGACCCCTCAATATCAATTTTAAGTATATCAATAGACGAAAGTTTATACTCTTGTATAATATCATAAATACCAATAGCAGGAATGGCACCTGGTGTCTCTTCCTGACATTCCTTTACAGCAAATGCCCATTCGCCAATACCCTGATCTACGATTTCAAGCGAAGTCTTTTTTGTCCAGATTCCATTGTTGATACAGGTTATATTTGAATAGTTGGCTGTATTTTTTTTAAGCATTTCAAAGTTAGATGGCTCTGGTTCAATGGCTATAATCTTAGCATCAGGGAATAACTTAGCAAAGTAAATAGAAGCGAAGCCTATATTGGCACCACAGTCAACAATGGTTTTGGGATTATCTATATATGGGAAAGCATATTCTTCTTGTTCAAACACTTGCAGAAATGTTTCGTAGTCTGAAGAAGCGGTACGCAGGTAGATGGGGTACTTGAAGCCTTTTAGCTTCACAGAAATTATTTTACGTTTTTTGGCGTGTTTATTTTTCCAAAGGATAAAACCTCCATAGCCAAACTTTATGTATTGACTATAAGATTTGTAAAGTCCATGCAACAAAGCACCTAACATATTCTTATTATTTTTTTACAGCCAGTACTATATTGTTACTGAACAAGTCGTTACGTTTTATTTTTTCAGGTAGTATTTTATTTAAAACAGATATTACAACAATGATAGGTAAAATAAATAATTGGTGGAGCAGAAGATAAAGTATCAGAGGTTTTTTGGGTAAGTAACAATACAATAAGTACATGGTGATTTGTGCATGTGTTTCAATAAAATTTCCTGCTTTAACAAGTTCTTTTATTTCAAAACCATTTTTTTGCAGCAAATGCTGTATGCCAAAACTGGTGTAGCGTGCAAAGTCGTAAGGCTTTTCATGTTCGGGCCATACAAATGGACAAGTAATTAGAAGAAAGCCTCCGGGCTTCATTACTCTATTTATTTCAGGCAACACTTCGTCTATATTGAACACGTGTTCAAACACTTCAGTAGCAAAAACATGGTTGAAATGATTGTCATTGAAAGGAATTGTTTTACCATCATAATAAACATCTATTTGTTCGTTTTTATGAGAATGGCCTGAAACTTCTATATCTAAACCTATATAGTTATCAGCTGTTGTAAACAAAGACTTATACGGTTTAGAACCACAACCAAAATCCAGTACATCACCTTTAAGTTTCGGGGCAAATTTTCGGATATTATCATATAATCTTTTTCTTATAAAAAAGAACGGGTTGCTGAAAACATGATACCACTTAATGTCGAAATTCTCAATGTTCATTATTCACTAAATTAACTACAATATCGGATGTACAGCCCTTTTAACAAGTTATGCAACATTGATACAAACAATATTATGTTAAATGGTTTTAGTTTTTCTAAAAATGATATCCTATACCAGTAGCACCACTTGGTATTGAAACTACGTATATGATAATTGCGCTTTTTGTTTCGGTTATTGCTTATTGTATAAGAGTTGTTGTGTATTCTGTAAAGTAATAATGGTTCAGCAAGTTTGTGAATAGTAACGCCATCATTTATCATTCTCAACCAAAGGTCATAGTCTTCAAAGTCGGTATGCCTATATCCATACTGTACATATGGTACTTTACGCATCATAATAGAAGAATGGCCAAGTACATTGCTATATGGCAAGCTATATTTAATAGCTTGTGGTGTTATATGTGACGAATTATATCTACTCAATCGTACTCCATTTTCATCAATATATTCCATGATGCAGTCTACCATCACTACATCCTCATTATTATCCAAATAATCCACTTGTTTGTATATTCTATCTGGCAAGCAGATATCATCAGCATCCATACGCGCTACATACTTGCCATTACACAATTTCAACGCAGCATTTAGTGTGTTAACAAGCCCCATATTGTCAGGATTTTTATGAAGCTTTATTCTGGGATCTTTGTAGCGTTGTATAATACTTACTGAATCATCTGTACTACCATCATCAACTATTATCAACTCAAACTTAGTATAGGTTTGGTTCAAAATACTGTCAATAGCTTCCCGCAAGTGCTTTTCACCGTTGTACACGGGCAGTATAATGCTTACTAATGCTTGCTCTTTCAAATATGACTGCCAAAAATAAGGGAAAAAACAGGTTGGGGATAGTTAAAAACTATAAGGATTATTTACAAGTATGCCTTAAAGAACTGTTGATACTTAGCTACAAAGTGTTTTTTATCAAAATGTGTTTTAGCATATTGATAAGCAGATGCTGCTAGACCTGTCCATTCATCTTTATTATTAATTAGCATTGAGAGTAGCTCACAACCTTGTTGCACAACTCCATCCTCATCTTGCGGGTTGGCTATAAGTAGTGCATTTATTTTATGGTGCAGGTGGGTTTTGTTGCCATCAAGTGCAGTAACAACAGGTATGCAGCCGTGCGCCATGCCTTCTTTAATAATCATTGGGAATCCTTCGTAAGCCGATGTCATGAGAATGGCGTGGCTATTTATATATAATTTCTGCATGTTAGCTGCTTCGCTAATTTCGCCGTGTATGATACAGTTTTGTTTAATATGGTCTGACAACTCGTCCATCATTGTACCTGCAAAATGGAATTCAATCGGTAATTGTGCCTGTATACATTTTTCTGCAATCTTATTGATCAGATAAATTCTTTTTTGTGCACCACCCCTGCCTGCATACAAAACTTTTAACGGTAAAGTGTGATTTTTTATAATATTATCTGGTATTACAGTTCCGTTTTCTATAGTGTGTAAATTTTTTGTATATATTGTAGGTATATTATATTCTTCATATTGTTTTTTTACATTTTGTGGTGTAGCTGTGTCTATAAACATTCTGTTAGTTAGATATTTATAATTGCCGAGCCCGAAATACTCCATGCCGTTATTGCCATATGTAAAATTGTGCAGCAATTCTGTTTTAATATGTTTTTTATTAATAAAAAATAGCATGTCATAAAAAAACGTACTGTTTGAACTGAATATGTGTGCTTTGGGGTGCTTATTGATATAAAATGCATAATAATGGACCGTAAATAGCCTGAAAAGGAGATTGTCACACCAAAAATGAATATCTGCACAAAGGCTATTAGGCGTTGTATAGAATTCATCTCTAAGAAAGCTATTCATAGACTTTCTTGTGAAATACACTTGTTTATATATGTCTGAAACACTACTAAGTATGTCAAGATGCACTCTCTGAGCACCACCAATTGCATATCTGTCGAAGAAAAAAAAGAGACCTGTAGGATTTCTACGTTTAAAAAAAACAAAAGGATATATAAAAATCAATGCTAAGGGATAGGTAAAACATAACAATACCCTGAACAATTTAATTTTTGTGAGGTTATGCATGTTTAATTAATTATCCTGTTTGGGATAGTGAAAGTAGCAATAAGTTGGGGAATGATAAAAAACAGAAAATGAAGGCAACCAATATTAAAAAATGATGATGCAAAAATAGCATCAAAAAGCCTTGTATATCCTTGTAAATTCGCCCCATAACTATAACTTTGCTACCTCTGTTCAGAACGTTCGAAGTATTGTAGTAATATGAATTTTCTATTATTGGCTGCCGACCAGCAAACACCATTCAGTTACTTACCTGTAGCCATTCAATTATTGGTGGGTATAGGCTTTGTGGTATTAACGATAGGTGCTTCTCAGTTTTTAGGGCCTAAGCGAAATACCGCAGATAAACTTATCAACTTCGAAAGTGGTATCCCCTCTGTTGGCAATGCTCGCCAGCCTATGGCTATCAAATATTTTTTGGTTGCCATATTATTTGTCTTGTTCGATGTGGAAGTAATTTTCTTCTATCCTTACGCAGTCAATTTTAAAGAGCTGGGACAAGAGGGCTTTCTGGCTGTTATTATGTTTGTCGCCTTTTTCCTATGCGGGTTTATATATATTGTTAAAAAAGGTGCATTGGATTGGGAAGATTAGATGAAAGTTTAACCATATCAATGTTGTAATTGTTATTACAACTAAATAATGAACAAATTATGGGACGTCCCGTACAATACAATACAAATGTGAAGCTTGCCCCGATGCCTGAAGGCTATTCGGGAGAAGGGTTTATGGCTACTTCTTTTGATAAAGTAGTAGGCTTAGCACGTAAGAATTCTTTGTGGCCTCTGCCTTTTGCAACATCTTGCTGTGGTATAGAGTTTATGGCTACCATGGGTTCTAACTACGACCTTGCACGTTTTGGTTCAGAGCGTATGGGTTTTACACCCCGCCAGTGCGATATGCTCTTGGTAGCAGGTACAATAGCCAAAAAAATGGCACCTGTATTACGCCAGGTTTACTTGCAAATGGCTGAACCGCGCTGGGTAATAGCTATTGGAGCATGTGCATCAAGCGGTGGTATATTCGACTCTTACCCTGTATTGCAAGGTATAGACCAGGTAATACCTGTTGATGTGTATGTTGCAGGATGCCCTCCACGCCCCGAAGCAATATTGGATGGTATTGTAAAGCTGCAGGACCTGGTACATAACGAAAGCTTGCGACGCCGTAACAGCCCGCAGTATAAAGCATTACTTGAAAGCTACGCAATACAGTAATTCAAAAGCAAAACTCAAAAATGGTACTACCATTTTGATTGTTGACTTTTTACTTCGATTTATTTTATGGCATTGACCAACGAAATATTAAAACAAAAACTGACCGATAAGTTTGGCGAACAGCTAACCGAATGGGAAGAGCAGTATGCATTGCTGACAGCTCGCATACCGGCAGATGCCAATCTTAAAGTAATTCAATATTTGTTCGAAACGGAAGGTTTTCAGTTTCTTACAGACCTTACAGCTGTGCACTATCCCGACAGGACAGGTGAAGAACTGTGTGTTGTGTATCACTTGCATAATCTGGTTGAAAACATACGCTTGCGTTTGAAGGTGTATGTGCCGGTTGAAAAACCTGATGTATTTACTGCTACTAAAATATTCTCCGGGGCCAACTGGATGGAGCGTGAAACCTACGATAACTTTGGTATTAACTTCGTAGGCCACCCTAACCTTACGAGAATTTTGAATGTTGACGAGATGGACTACTTCCCGATGCGTAAAGAATACCAGATGGAAGACCCTACTCGCATAGATAAAGATGATGAAATGTTTGGCAGAGGCGGCAGCATATAATATTTGAAAATAATTAACTGACTTTGGACTAATGTCTGAACAACAACATATACAACTTGCAGAAGAGTCGCTGGCGAAGCAGAGTACCACGCTCAACCTGGGACCTACACACCCTGCAACACATGGTGTATTCCAGAACATCATGGAGATTGACGGAGAGCGTGTTTTAAGCACTGTACCTACTATCGGTTATATTCATCGCGCATTTGAAAAAATTGCTGAACGCCGCCCTTATTATCAGGTTACACCGCTTACAGACAGGCTCAACTATTGCAGTGCCCCCATCAACAATATGGGCTGGCATATGACTATAGAAAAACTGATAGGCATACAAACACCTAAACGTGTGGATTACATGCGTGTTATCATTATGGAATTGGCACGCATCGCAGACCACCTGATATGTAACTCTGTGGTAGCAGTAGATACGGGTGCCCTTACAGGTTTTACATATGTATTTCAATGGCGGGAATTGATTTACGAGATATATGAAGAGATTTGCGGTAGCCGCCTTACTACAAACATCGGTCGTGTAGGTGGTTTTGAGCGCAACTTCACGCCTGTTGCTTGGCAGAAAATCAACAAATTCATGGAGGGCTTCCCCAAAGTGATGCGTGAATTTGAAGCCCTGCTGAATCGTAACCGCATTTTTATGGAACGTTGTATAGATGCAGGCCCCATCAGTGCAGAGCGCGCATTGAACTACAGCTTTACCGGTCCGAACCTACGCGCGGCAGGTGTTGATTATGATGTTCGTGTAGCGCAACCATACTCATCTTATCAGGATTTTGATTTTAAAATACCCGTTGGCACTACTGGCGATGTGTATGATCGTTACATGGTGCGCAACGACGAGATATGGCAGAGCTATAGTATTATAGAGCAGGCATTACAGAAGATTGCAGCATTGGAAAAAGAAGACCCTGCACAGAAAGATGTTTTCTATGCGCCAGAGTCAGATGCTTATCACCTGCCACCCAAAGAAGATGTGTACACGAAGATGGAAGCTTTGATATACCACTTCAAAATGATAATGGGTGAAATAGCGGTGCCGGCCGGCGAAGTATATCATGGAGTAGAAGGCGCGAATGGAGAAGTAGGTTATTACCTGATAAGTGATGGCGGGCGTACACCATATCGTCTGCACTTCCGTAGGCCATGCTTCATCTATTATCAGGCATATCCTGAAATAGTGGCAGGTGGTTTATTGAGTGATGCGATTATAACATTAAGCAGCCTGAATGTAATAGCGGGCGAACTGGATGCGTAGTAACAGTGAAAATTAAAAATTCAAAACTGTTTTGAATTTTGACTTTTGAATTAAGGAAAATGAAATTTTCGGCAGAAAAACTGAATAAGGTAAAAGAAATCATGGCACGCTATCCCGAGGGGAAGCACAAAAGTGCCTTGATACCTGTACTGCACATAGCGCAGGAGGAAAATGGCGGCTGGCTTAGTACAGAGGCTATGGACCATGTTGCAGAAGTGCTGAATATATTGCCTATTGAGGTATATGAGGTAGCAACATTTTATACGATGTTCAACCTGAAACCCGTAGGTAAATATGTATTTGAAGTATGCCGTACAGGGCCTTGTATGCTGAATGGCAGTGATGATATTATTGAATACATCAAAGAGAAACTAAACATCAGAGAAGGAGAAACTACATTGGATGGTCTATTTACCCTGAAGCCTGCTGAGTGCCTTGGTGCATGTGGCTATGCACCCATGATGCAGCTTGGCAAACACTACCGCGAACACCTTACGAAAGAAAAAGTGGACGCGATAATTGATGAGTGCAGAAGAAATGCTGCTAATAATAATTGATATGCGTAGCATTGTTACCATATCATTGCTCTTTATATATAGCACGGTTTTCGCACAAGACGAAAAAGGTTTACAGCTGGCTGCTGCCGACTTTCATAATGCATTGATTGCAAAAGACACAGCCAAGCTGAAAAATATGCTAAGCGAAAAACTTGTTTACGGACACTCTAACGGGTGGAAGGAAAACAGACAGGAAATGATAAACAACCTGTACAACGGTACGATACAGTATTTGAAAATACAGTCGGCAGACGAACAGGTAACAATAGAAGGAAATACTGGTTGCATACGTGCTACGTTGGATATAGATGTGATAATGGACGGTAAAACCCTGCCATTCAGGCTACACGGATTGCAAGTGTGGGTATGGAAGAATAAAAAATGGCAACTGCTTAGCAGGCAGAGTGTGAAATTGTAACGCCTGTACCCGAAACGGGAATGGGTTAAAAAAATAAAAGAAAGTCTCTTTAGGGATTTAGGGTATGAAACTATTATTAGAACACGCACATGTAGAAGGCATCCGCTACTACGATACTTACCGTAAACACGGAGGGTATCGTTCGGTAGAGAAGGCTTTTAAGATGACACCCGAAGAAATAGTGGAAGAAGTGAAGAAAAGCGGACTTCGCGGCCGTGGCGGTGCAGGCTTCCCTACCGGTATGAAGTGGAGCTTTCTGGCAAAACCCGAAGGTGTGCCTCGCCATTTGGTATGCAATGCAGATGAGTCTGAACCCGGTACTTTCAAAGACCGCTACCTGATGGAGTTCATTCCGCACCTGTTGATAGAAGGTCTTATTGTCAGCAGTTTTGCATTGGGCAGCAATGCTACTTATATATATATACGTGGCGAGTATGCATGGATAGTTGACATATTGGAGCAAGCTATAACAGAAGCAAAAAACAACGGTTGGCTCGGTAAGAATATATTGAATAGTGGTTTTGATTGTGAAATATATGTGCAACGCGGTGGTGGTGCATATATATGCGGTGAGGAAACTGCTCTGATAGAATCGCTGGAAGGTAAGCGTGGTAATCCGCGCATCAAACCACCATTCCCGGCTATACAGGGCGTATGGATGCGCCCCACAGTGGTAAACAATGTAGAAACATTAGCTGCTGTAGTGCCTATCATCAACAATGGTGGCGAGGCATATGCAAGCATAGGTGTAGGTAAATCAACCGGCACTAAACTGTTGTCTGTTTGCGGTAATGTGAAAAGGCAGGGTATCTACGAAATAGACATGACACAAACAGTAGAAGAATTTATCTTCTCTGACGAATACTGTGGTGGTATAGCCAACGGCAAACGCCTGAAAGCATGCATACCGGGTGGTTCGTCTGTACCTATATTGCCTGCAAACCTGACACTGAAAACAGCCAAAGGCGAACCACGTTATATGAACTATGAAAGCCTCTCTGATGGCGGCTTTGCTACGGGCTCTATGATGGGTTCTGGTGGCTTCATCGTATTAGACGAAGACCAGTGCGTAGTACGCCATACAATGACGCTGGCACGTTTCTACAACCACGAAAGTTGCGGACAATGCAGCCCATGTAGAGAGGGTACCGGCTGGATGTATAAAATATTGAAGAATATAGAATACGGAAAAGGTAAGATGAGCGATATAGACCTGTTGTGGGATATACAGCGCAAGATAGAAGGTAATACCATCTGTCCGCTGGGCGATGCCGCAGCATGGCCTGTAGCAGCTGCTATCCGCCACTTCCGCGATGAATTTGAGTGGCATGTAAATAACCCGGATGAAGCACAAAACAGGAACTATGGGTTAGCACATTATGCAGATCCTATACATGTACCTGCAAGTGCATAGTGTTTATGAATTTTGACTTATGAATTTTGAAAAATGTCTGAGCAACCAAAATTTAAAGTAACAATAGATAACATTACAGTAGAAGTACCTGTTGGTACTACCATACTGAATGCCGCACGTATGATAGGAGGTGATGTAACACCCCCGGCAATGTGCTACTACAGCAAACTGGAAGGTAGTGGGGGTAAATGCCGTACTTGTCTGGTGGAGGTGAGTAAAGGTTCTGAAAAAGACCCGCGCCCTATGCCGAAGTTGGTGGCAAGCTGCCGTACTACTGTGATGGATGGAATGGAAGTAAAAAACATTACTTCAGAGAAAGTACTGGAAGCACGTAAAGGAGTTGTGGAAATGCTGCTCGTAAATCACCCACTGGATTGCCCGGTGTGTGACCAGGCAGGTGAATGTCATTTGCAGGACTTGAGTTATGAGCACGGCGCGTCTACTACCCGTTATGAATTTGACCGCCGAACATTTGAAAAAGAAGACTTAGGCGATTATATATCGCTGCATATGACACGCTGTATACTATGCTATCGTTGTGTATACACAGCAGAACAGCTAACTAATAAACGCGAACATGGTGTATTGGACCGTGGCGACCATGCATCTATAAGCACTTTGTTGGGCAAATCACTGGACAATGAATTTATAGGCAATGTAATTGATGTTTGCCCCGTAGGTGCTCTTACAGATAAAACATTCCGCTTCAAAAACCGTGTATGGTTTACAAAGCCGGTAGATGCCCACCGCGACTGCCCAACCTGCAGTGGTAAGGTACGTTTGTGGATGCGCGGCGATGAGGTATTCCGTGTAACTGCTCGTAAAGACGAATGGGGCGAGGTGGAAGAATGGATATGTAATGATTGTCGTTTCCATAAAAAAGAAACAAAAGACTGGATAGTAGAAGGTCCATCAAAAATCAGCAGGCATAGTGTTATATCACAAGGGCATTATGTAGGTGTGAAAAAACAACCTGTACTGATAGACAAAGTGATAGGGAAAGACCCGAAACTATTACTAGATATACATAGTATAAGTGATGTTAACAGGCCAGAGGTGGAATTGTCGAAGATCGCAGGGCCTGCACGAAGTGATGATTTTAAGAATACAGGTAAATAATTAAACGAACTAACTAGTTTTGCGCCGCTATGCAATTAGATATAGCTTTTATAATTGAAAAAGTGCTGCTAATCTCAGTAATATTGCTGGGGTCGTTGGGTATTGCCATGTATGCTACATGGGCTGAACGTAAAGTAGCCGCCGTAATGCAAGATCGCCGCGGGCCAAACCGAGCGGGCTTTATGGGCTTGCTGCAACCATTAGCTGATGGTTTAAAGCTGTTTTTCAAAGAAGAAATCATACCAGATCGTTCTACACGTTTCCTTTTCATTCTTGGCCCTGCATTGGCTATGCTTACTGCCGTAATGACAAGCGCCGTAGTACCCTGGGGGCCGGACATAGTTACCGATAACGGTGTAATATCATTGCAGGTTGCAGATATTAATATTGGCATCCTTTTCATATTCGGTGTAGTGAGCCTTGGTGTGTATGGTGTGATGCTGGGTGGATGGGCTTCAAATAACAAATTCTCATTACTTAGTAGTATTCGTGCTGCATCGCAAGCTATATCTTATGAACTGGCTATGGGCTTGAGCCTTGTTGCTATGCTGATGATGACGGGCTCATTAAGCTTGCGCGAAATAGTTGAACAGCAACATGGCTTTTGGGACAATGGTTATTTCACATGGAATTTCTTCAAACAGCCATTAGGTTTTATAATATTCCTCACTTGTGCATTTGCGGAATTGAACCGTGCACCGTTCGACTTACCAGAGTGCGAGAGCGAATTGAACATGGGGTACCATCAGGAATATTCTTCTATGAAGCTGGGCTTTTATCTTTTTGCCGAGTATATCAATCTGTTTATCAGTTCGGCTGTAATAGCTACATTATTCTTCGGCGGATATAATTTCCCATTCATGGATGAAGTAGCTGCTGGCGTGAGTCCGATATTATTTGCCATCATTTGTGTAATGGCATTGCTGACTAAAGTAATATGCATCATACTGTTCTTTATGTTTATCAGGTGGACGCTGCCACGCTTCCGCTACGACCAGTTGATGCGCCTTGGTTGGAAATCGCTGATACCACTAGCATTGGTAAATATGGTAATAACAGGTGCGGTGATATTGTGGGTGATAAAGTAAAAATTCAAAAAACTATTTGAATTAGTAAAATGAAACTAACTAACAGAGCAGCAAACATAAATCGCGACCCGATGACATTCGGAGAGAAGATTTACATACCTGCCATAGCTAAAGGCCTTAGCATAACTGTAGGACATATCTTTAAGAAGAAAGCTACTGTACAATATCCGGAAGAAAAGCGTCCATTTAGTCCTGTGTTTCGCGGGCTACATGTGCTGAACCGCGATGAAGAAGGTCGTGAACGCTGCACAGCTTGCGGTTTATGCGCATTGGCTTGTCCTGCCGAAGCTATTACTATGGAAGCTGCAGAACGTAAGCCGGGCGAAGAAAAAATGTACCGCGAAGAAAAGTACGCAGCTAAATATGAGATAAATATGCTGCGTTGTATCTTTTGCGGATTGTGTGAAGAAGCTTGTCCTAAAGATGCGGTATATCTAAGCGAAACTGTTATGCCGACTAACTATACACGTGCAAGTTTTATATATAAGAAAGATGACTTGTTAATTCCTCACCCTCATAAACAAGAAAGTAAATAACATATCATGGGTGTTTACGAAATCTCATTCTGGTTCCTGACGGTTATGGCATTGAGTTGTGCATTGGGCGTTATACTGAGCCGCAACCCTGTTAACAGTGTATTGTTCCTGATAGCGACATTCTTTGCCATATCGGGGCATTATATATTATTGAACGCACAGTTTTTGGCAATTGTCAACATCATTGTATATGCCGGTGCCATTATGGTACTATTCCTGTTTGTGATAATGCTGATGAACCTGAATGCTGATACCGAACCACAAAAAAACCGCTTGGTTCAGATAGCAGGTGCAATATCGGGCGGTACATTGTTATTAGTGATATTGGCAGCTTTGAGAACATCAACTATCTCATCACTAGACCAGACAGCAACGGACATTGGATTGATAAAAAACCTCGGTAAGACACTCTTTACACAGTTTGTATTACCATTTGAAATAAGTAGTGTTCTTTTCCTGAGTGCAATGATAGGCGCCGTGGTGATTGGTAAGAAAGAACAAACAGTATAATTAGTTGATTGGTTGACTTGTTGAACGGAATGTAGTTTAACTTTTTGACTTTTAATTTTTGAATTAAAAATATGCCTGTACAATATTATTTATTTCTGAGCCTTGCCTTGTTTTGCATCGGTATGATGGGTGCCATGATGCGCAGAAACGCCATCATAGTGTTTATGTGTATTGAACTGATGCTGAATGCGGTAAACCTGCTGATGGTAGCATTTTCTAAAATGTACAACGATGCAGCTGCGCAAATATTTGTATTCTTTATAATGGTGGTGGCCGCTGCTGAGGTAGCAGTAGGCTTAGCAATAATCGTGATGATGTATCGTAAGGTACATTCTGTAGACATCAACATATTAAATAGACTTAAACACTAATTTTTAATAATGACTAACCTTGTTTGGCTTGTTCCTTTATTTCCTTTGATAGGTTTTCTTATCAATGGTATAGGCTGGCGAAAAATACCAAAGGCTGCCGGCGGTGTTATAGGTAGCTTGGCCATACTGGCTTCTTTTGCGGTTTCGCTTGGTATCTTCTTCGAGGTAAAAAGTACTGGAGCATCAACTGTTGTGCATTTGTTCGATTTTCTTCAATCGGGCAAGCTGTATATACCTTTTTCATTTCAGGTAGATGCTTTGTCTTCCTTGTTCTTATTGATTATTACTGGCATCGGTTTTCTGATACACGTTTATTCTACTTCATATATGCACGAAGATGAGGGCATGGTGAAATATTTCGCGTATCTCAATCTCTTCGTATTCTCTATGCTCCTGTTGGTACTAGGTGCCAACTATCTTATCATGTTTATTGGTTGGGAAGGCGTTGGTCTTTGTTCTTATCTGCTCATTGGTTTCTGGTTTAAGAATAGGGATTACACCAATGCTGCAAAGAAAGCATTTGTAATGAACCGCATTGGCGACCTCGGTTTCCTTGTTGGTATGTTGCTGATATTATTCAACTACGGCACACTTTCATATCAGGAGTTTTTTGGACAACTGAGCGGCGGACAGGTGCAACTATCTGCCAATATGTACAACTGGATTGCTATTTGCCTGTTTATAGGTGCTATGGGTAAAAGTGCTCAGATACCTCTATACACTTGGTTGCCGGACGCGATGGCTGGTCCGACACCTGTATCGGCACTCATCCACGCCGCCACGATGGTAACTGCAGGTATCTACATGATAGCGCGTAGTAGTGCATTGTACAATCTGGCACCTGCAGCATTAAACTTGGTAGCTATTATAGGCTTGGCCACTGCTATACTGGCCGCTTCAATTGCTATTCGTCAATACGATATTAAAAAAGTACTTGCTTACTCTACTGTCAGCCAACTTGGTTTTATGTTTTTAGCATTAGGCGTTGGCGCCTATACTACTGCTGTTTTCCACGTTATGACACACGCTTTCTTCAAAGCCCTGTTGTTCCTTGGCTCGGGTAGTGTTATACATGCTATGGGTGGAGAGCAAGACATCCGCAAGATGGGAGGCCTTAACAAACACATGAAGATAACAGGTATCACATTCCTGATAGGTTGTTTGGCTATATCAGGTATTCCAGGGTTTTCGGGCTTCTACTCAAAAGACGAAATCCTAGCATCGGTATACGCACACAGCCCTCTTATGTATTACATGGCATTGGGCGCTGCTCTGATGACAGCTTTCTATATGTTCCGTCTTTACTTCCTTACGTTTACGGGTTCATTCCGTGGTACTGAAGAGCAACACCATCACCTGCACGAAAGCCCTGCCGCTATCACAATTCCATTGATAGTGCTGGCAATATTTTCTGTTATAGGCGGCTATGTAGGTTTGCCACCGGTTATCAGTGAACACCATACATTGAATACATACTTAGGTTCAGTTTTGAGTAATTTCAACGTACACCATTTGGAACATAGTACTGAATGGATGTTGATGGGCTTATCAACCGGCTTGGTGATAGTAATGATAATAGTAGCAAGAGTAGCTACAAAGAATCCAAAATTTGCAGAGAATACAGGATTGGCAAAAGTATTGGAGAATAAATGGTACGTAGATGAACTGTATGATGCAGTGATAGTACGTCCATTGGGTGTGTTGGCAGATGTGCTTGACCGCTTTGCTGAGAAAATGGGAATAGATGGTATAGTAAATGGTACAGGCAAGCTGGTACGATGGAGCAGCGACCGTGTAAGATTATTGCAGACAGGGCAGGTAGGCTTTTACATATTTGTGATGGTGATTGGTATGGTGGTATTATTTGCATTAAGGTTTTTCGGGTTAAATTATTAATAGATAGCAACTGCATACAAATTGCATTAGCGTTATGATGTTGACATTACTTATACTGGTTCCTATTGTGGCGGGCATTATCAGTTTTCTTGCAAAAGAAAGCGCGAAAGGTGTTGCCCTAATCAGTTCATTAGCCACTTTGGGACTGGCTGCTTATATCAGTGCTGCAAGCAATGCTCAGCCTATAGACTGGAGCATGCAATGGATACCGCGGCTCGGCGCGCAGATTAGTTTACATGCCGATGGCATGAGTGCTATGCTTTGTCTGCTGACTGGCATTGTGATGCCTGTAATATTCATCAGTAATTGGAATAAAGAAGTAGAGAATACTGGTTCGTTTTATGGTTTGATGTTATTGGCACAGGCAGGTATTACAGGTGTGTTTCTGGCACACGATGCTTTATTATTTTATTTCTTTTGGGAGTTGGCACTAATTCCTGTTTACTTCCTTTGCTCTCGCTGGGGTGGTGAAAAGCGCATTGCTGTTACGTTCAAATTTTTTGTTTATACATTCCTCGGTAGCTTGCTGATGCTGGCAGCATTGATATATTTATCATTACAGACATCGGGTGTAAACGCATATAGCTGGGAAAACATTGTACGTGCAGGTTCGTCTTTAGACCCTGTAACACAGCAGTGGTTGTTTGTGTTGATATTCGTCGCCTTTGCCATCAAGATGCCGATATTTCCTTTCCACACTTGGCAGCCTGACACATACGAGCAATCACCCACAGCCGTTACTGTTGTACTAAGTGCATTGATGGTGAAAATGGGATTGTTTGGTGTGGTAAATTGGCTATTGCCTGTTGTTCCGCAAGGTGTTGCATTCTGGAGCGATACAGTTATCGTATTATCTATTATAGGCATTGTATATGCATCGCTGATTGCCATTGTTCAAACAGACCTCAAACGCTTGATAGCCTATTCATCTATAGCTCACATGGGGCTAATGAGCGCAGCGGCATTTGCACAAACAAATGTGGGCATGCATGGCCTGATGGTGCAGATGTTCAACCACGGTATCAACATAACAGGTATGTGGCTGATAGTGAGTATGATAGAGCAACGCTGGGGTACGCGCGATATGACGAAGCTGGGAGGTATGGCAAGTAGCGCGCCGCAAATGGCTATAGCCTTGGTTATCATATCGCTTGCTAACATAGCGTTGCCGCTTACCAATGGTTTCATCGGAGAGTTTATGTTATTCAACGGTTTATTCTCAAGTCCATCTGCATACCGCATTACATATATGGTAGTAGCAGGCTTGGGTGTTATATTGGGTGCAGTATACACGTTGAACATGGTGCAGAAAATAGCCTACGGCAATGCCGTAGAAATGAAAGTGCAGAAAGACCTGACAGGTAATGAATACGTAGGATTAGCAATCATAATAGCTATCATCATATTCCTTGGTGTATATCCTAAACCATTACTGGATATGACAGCAGGTGTAGCGAATATGATGATACCATAGTAGTAACAATAAAAATTAAAAACAGGGTAATCAGAAACATCTGAAAAACCCTGGTTCTATAAATATGAAGGCAATAATAGCAGCAACGGTACTTGGGGTCATCCTGATGTTCGCGGGCCTGTTTGTAAAAGAAAAGAAATCTGTAGCATCGCTGGCGGTGTTCCTGCTTTTCGTTTTGCTGGGCGTTAATATCTGGGACCTGATAACAACAGCACCTAATGAAACACTGTCTTTCTTCAACAATATGTTGCGTGTAGACCGCTATGCGCTTTGGTTTAATACCCTGATGACAGGTTGTACGTTATTATACGCATTGTTGGTAAACAAAGAGATACAACGAGTGGGCACCCATGTAGCAGAATACTTTGCGCTGATATGTTTTATACTATGTGGTGTGTATATGCTCAGCACTTACAACAATGTGCTGATATTATTTATAGGTATTGAAATACTGTCTATTCCGCAATATATACTGGCAGGTAGCGATAAGCGCAACTTGAAGAGTAGTGAGGCATCGCTTAAGTATTTCCTGATGGGCGCATTTTCTACCGGTATATTACTGATGGGTATAACACTGCTGTATGGTGCTACGGGTACGTTTAATATTATTCAATACACTTTCCTGCAATCGGATATGCTGAGCCCTATGGCTTTGGCAGGTATTTTGTTCCTGATGGTAGCATTTGCATTCAAAGTATCTGCTGCACCTATGCATATGTGGACACCAGATGTGTATGATGGCGCACCTACGCCTTTCACAGCATTCATGGCTACCATCGTTAAGGCCAGTGCATTCGTGGCATTTATGCGTTTGTTCTCTGTATCGTTCGGTGCTATTAGTAGCGACTGGATGATGGTATTGGCAATTATCACAGCTGCTACTTTGTTTGTAGGTAATATCACAGCTGTATTCCAGCAGAGTGTAAAGCGCATGCTGGCTTATTCATCCATTGCACAAGCAGGTTTTATGTTGTTTGCTGTGCTGGCAGTAAATGCTACTGCGTGGCAGGGTATGATGATATATGCCGTAGCATATAGCGTTGCTACCATAGGTATGTTTGCTGTATTGATGAAGCTGAAAGATTACACCTATGATGGCTTTAACGGTCTAGCTAAGAAAGACCCTGTGCTGGCTGCGTTTACTACTGTTTTCCTTTTATCGTTGGCAGGCATTCCACTAACAGGTGGTTTCATGGCAAAATACTTTGTATTGCTTGCAGCTGTGGAGCAAGGCAAAATGATGTGGTTGGTAATCTTCGCACTGTTTATGGCTGCCGTGAGTGCGTACTATTATTTCCGTGTTATCATGGCTATGTACTTCAAGCAGGGCAATGCAGAACTGAACTCGGAAGTATCTGCTACTGATAGATTTTTACTGGCAGTTACCGTATTGTTAGTAATAGTTTTAGGGGTAGCGCCAAGTTTGATATTGAATATATAATATACAGTAATTGACATAGCAGAAGCCCCGATAAGTCGGGGCTTCTGCTATTTAACGCCCTATTAGCTGCAATAGCCTTACCTTTACATGGTTGTTTTTACCCACATCTGTGCATTTCTTTTCGGGGTAAAAACGATAGACTGTTTTATTTTCGGTGTGTACCAGTTAAGGAGGATTATATGGATATCGAACAATTAATGCCGCATGTAGAAGCTATCATATTTGCCAGTGAACGCCCTGTAACTTTGATGGAAATGACTGATATGCTCAGTACAGCACTGGAAGAAATAATTGAAGGTGAGCGTGTAGCTACTTGCATAGATGCAGTACGCGAAAAATATGAAGCACCCTACTATCCTTTCCAGTTAAGAGAAGCAGGTGGTGGCTATCAATTCCTTACTAAAAAAGCATACCATAAAACAGTATTGCAACTTAATGGCGATAAGCACATCAAAAAGCTGTCAACCGCTGCAATGGAAACATTAGCTATTATTGCATACAAGCAACCTATCACAAAAGCTGAAATAGAATTTATACGTGGTGTAAGTGCCGATTATTCTATCCAGAAGTTGCTGGAAAAAGACCTGATTGTAATAACCGGTCGCAACGAAAACATGGTAGGGAAGCCGCTTACTTATGCTACATCTAAAAACTTCATGGACTATCTCGGTATCAACAATTCTGGCGAGTTACCACAACTGAAAGACATTACTAATATTGATATTGTATTGCCTACAGATGCAGCAGATGCTATGCCTGAAGACGAGGCTCAACTGCTGGTAGCAGCAGACGGTAGCATCGTAACAGAAGAAGAAAGTACAGAACAAGCACCTGAATAGTAACCCAATATATTCGCAACTGCCCCGTGTTGTAAGAACACGGGGCTTTTTTGTGTTTAAATTCCCGCGAATGAGATAAAAGCCAAGCCAAATGGTATAATTTTGCTGCATTAAATAACGGGAATGAGATTTCTTGCTGTTGGTATACTGGTGTTAGCTGCACCATTTTTTGTTGCAAATACGTCTTTTGCAAAGGATAAGAAGACAATCAAAGAACTGAAAAAACAAATCGGTTACCTTGCTTCTGATGAATTAGAAGGCAGGCGTACAGGCAGCATGGGCGAAAAGAAAGCTGCCGAATACATAATCGCATATTATCAGCAAAATGGTATTGCTGCATACAAAGGCAATTATCGCTACCCGTTCAGTTTTGTAAGTGGTAAAGAAATCATGCCACTGACAAGCATCATCATTAATGGTAGCAAGGTTACTGATTGGGCTGAAGCCTTTCCGTTCCCTTTCAGTGTAAATAGTAAACGTGCTACTGGCGAAACATTGCCTGGCGTATTAGAACATGGCAATGTATGGCTAATGCCTTTGTATCAAGATGCAGACGAAGCGAAAGACGCACACTTCGATTGGGAGAAAGCAGCGTACGAAAAAGCTAAAGAAGCAGCAGGGCAAGGTGCGGCAGGTATTTTGTTTTTCGACAACTATGGAGCGAAGTATGAGCCCGAATACAACAAGAAATCTGACTACGAGACACTGGATATACCCGTGGCTTTTCTTACCAATAAAGGCTACAAAAAATATATAGAAAACAAAGATGGCAACATAGCGGTAGATATGATGGTGGTATTGAAAAAGTCAGAAATGACGGGTACAAACATCGCCGCATTTATTGACAATGGTGCAAAGCATACTGTAGTAATTGGTGCACACTACGACCACTTAGGGCATGGGGAGGATGGTAACAGCCTGCATGCCAAAAAGGACGGGCAGGTACATAACGGTGCAGACGATAATGCAAGTGGAACTGCTGCTTTGATGCAACTAGCGAAACGTATAAAAAACAGCAAGCTGAAAAAATACAATTACCTGTTCATCCATTTTTCGGGAGAAGAACTGGGGCTGCTTGGTTCTAAAGCAATAGTAAAGGAAGAAAAACTGGACAGCACCAAACTGGCATATATGCTGAATATGGATATGGTGGGCAGGCTGAACGATAGTACACACGCACTAACGGTTGGTGGTATTGGCACATCTCCGGTATGGGGAAAGATGATTGATAAAAATAATCCATCTTTCAAAATAAGTTTTGATAGTGCAGGTGTAGGCCCTTCAGACCATAGCTCATTTTATTATCAGGGTGTGCCGGTATTATTTTTCTTCACGGGCTTACATACAGACTATCACAAGCCCAGCGACGATGCGGATAAAATAAACTACAAGGGGCAGGCTATGCTGCAAAACTATATCTACGATGTAGTTGCGAAGATGGAGAAGCAACCTAAACCAGCTTTTACGCCAACCAAACAAACTACAGTAGGTAAAGTAAGATTTAAAGTAACGCTCGGTGTTATGCCCGACTATTCTTATCAGGATGGTGGCGTACGTATAGATGGTGTAACGGAAGGAAAACCTGCTATTAAAGCGGGCATGAAAGGCGGCGATATTATTTTGCAACTTGGCGAACATAAAGTAACGGGCATGCAAACCTATATGGAAGCTTTGGGTAAATTTGCAGAAGGCGATAAAACAGAAGTGAAGATTATGCGTGAGGGTAAAGAAATAGTGTTGCCGATAGAATTTAAATAAGAGGTTTGTAAATGGCTGTATATTCAATTGCAATTATCCCGGATTCGGAAGCTACAAATAAAGTAGTAGCTAAGAAAAAGGAATTGAAAGAAGCCATTGGTTGGTTTAATACCGTTAATACACTTCCTTATATTACTATCAGTGTTTTTGAATCTGATGAACAGGCTATGCCTGATATGCAGAAAGGCATAGCAATGATTGCTGCCCGTCAACCAGATATCAAACTACGTTTCAACAGGTTAATGAAGTTTGATCATGGTGCATTTTGCATAGTACCTGATGAAGAATCGGAAGATAAGCTAAGAAAATTGATGGCAGACTTTCAGCAACTGCCTGTAACAAATACCGCCATCAACAGGCTGCCACATATTACCATAGGCAACGGGCTCAGCGATAAAGAGTTGCATATAGCAGCACAATTAATTACAGACATCAACCTGAAATTTGAAGCAGAAAATATTGTATTAAGAAAGCTTGATACAGAAACTACGCAATTTAATGCCTTAGAAGAATTCCCGTTTCGCAACAGGCACTTGCAACAAATAGTACAGCAAAGCTTGTTCTAATTATCAGTGCTGGTTTGATGCCTGTATAGGGCGGCATATTTACCGTTCAGTATCATTAATTCTTCATGTGTGCCTTGCTCGGCAATATTGCCATCTTCAAGTACCAATATTTTATCGAAACGCCAGCTTGTAAAAATGCGGTGTGTAATGAGTATAGTGGTAGTATTTTGCAGGTAAGCTTGCAGATTGTGTAATATAGTTTGCTCTGTTTGGGTATCTACGGCAGATAATGATTCATCCATCAACAGTACATTGCGGGTCTTAAGTAATGCCCTTGCCAATACCATACGCTGCTTTTGCCCACCCGATAGCATTACGCCTCGCTCGCCAATCATGGTTTCATAGCCATTTGCAAGTGTATCTATATCTTTTTGTAAGTCAGCTAATTGTGCAGCTTGTTTCACATCTGCCTCCGTTGCACCCTCACTGCCGAATTTGATATTATTATATACCGTGTCAGAAAACAGATAAGCCTCTTGTGGTGCGTAGGCTATTTGAGAACGCAGGTTGTGCAGGTTGTATTTGTGTATGGGTATACCGTCTATCAACACTTCTCCACCGTCAGGTTCATACATGCGCAGCAGCATATGTGCCAATGTAGATTTGCCAGAACCTGTTTTGCCGATGATGGCAATTTTCTGCCCGGCTTTTATGTCTATATCGAATTGTTTCAGTGCCTGTATGCCTGTGTGCGGGTAAGTGAAGCTTATGTTATTGAAACGAATGTTTCCCTCAATGGTTTTGCTGATGGCATCAGTAGCATCTGTTATATCGGGTTGGGTTTCCAGGAATTCGTTGATGCGTTTTTGCGAGGCACTGGCTCTTTGTACCATAGATGCCACCCAACCTATACTGGATATAGGAAACATCAACAAGTTGATGTATAATACAAACTCTGCAATATTGCCAACAGTAATGCTGCCATCAATAGCGTAGTAGCCGCCTATCAATACGGTGCTCAGCATACTCAAGCCTATGAACAGATTCATAGAAGGAAAGTAAATCGCCTCGGTTAATGAAAGGTTGGTTGCACTGTTCCTGTATTTTTCAGATGTGTTGAAGAAGAAGCGCAGCATATTATTTTCCTGTACAAAAGACTTGATAACTCTTATGCCCGAATAAGACTCTTGTGCTGTAGTTGTCAGTTCGCTTAGTTGTGCCTGTATCTGTTCGCTCTTGCGGAATATGATGCTGTTGACAACGTATATGCAAATAGCCAGCAATGGCAGCGGTGCTATTACGTAAGCCGTAAGCAATGGGTTTACACGTAGCATACCCCAAACACACATAATACTCAGTACTACTAAGTTGATGCTGTACATTAGTGATGGCCCGGTGTACATCCGCACGCGCGATACATCTTCTGCAATGCGGTTCATCAGGTCGCCCGTAAAATGTGTTTTGTAAAACTGTGTATGCAGTTGCTGATAGTGGGTATATACTTCATTCTTCTGATCGTACTCTATATGGCGGCTCATCACAATAATCGTCTGCCGCATAAAGAACATAAACACACCACGTGCTAAAGCCAGCCCCAACAGCAGCAGACCATTCCACAAAACAAGCTGAAAAATAACAGACTCTATATTTGCTTTCTGTAGATCGCTTACTGCACTATGATAAATTGTAATATTCGCTTCTACCTTGTCCAGCACATCGCGCACTACGGTAGGCGAAACCACCGCAAACAAGTTGGATACCGCCACAAAAAACACACCTGATAAGAAGCGCCATCTATATTTTATAAAGTATTTATTCAGCGCAGCGAGGCTCTTCATACAAATACAAATGTCGGGAATTTGCTGTGCATTTCCCCGACATCTGAAAAACTATCGTATTAAATCAATCTATCACCCAATGCAGTGATGTATATATGCTACGCGGCATCAGAAAACCCGTACCACTGGTGCCATGCGCGCTACCTGTTGATGCACTACTAAGGCCAGATACATTGCGCCTTGTTATGTTCAGAATATTTTTGACACCTGCTATCAATTGCAGCTTATTGTCAAATAGTTTCTTTTCCAGTGAGCCATCGAGCATATTCAATGCAGCCTGCCTTCCGTTATAGGTAGCAGTACCGTCTATATTATTTTGTATGAAAGGCTGTGCGCCGGAGCATTTATAAAACAAGTTAATATTCACACCTGCTTTCTGCCAATAGTATTGCAGGTTAGCATTTGCTTCCATCACATCAAAAGCATTATATACTCCTTTTTCTTCGAAGGTATAATTGTATGAATAACCTAACTGTAGGTGGAAGTTTTTCCATTGTGCATCCATCTGTGCAGTACCTATTGCATTCGATTGGCGTACGATGTTGTTATACCTGTATGAAATGCTGTTGGTATCTTGCGGGTTAATGTTTACAAGCGTTATACCATTTTTCACTTCATTGAAATAGCCGGTAACCATAAACTGTACATAGTCAGTCTTTTGCTCGTATGCCTGATACGATGCTGAAACCTGTATGTGATTACTATTCTCTGCTTTAATGTCCGGGTTGCCAATGATGTAGTGGTTCTGATCTATGAAACTCAGGTACATTTCTTTGAGAGATGGTGCTCTGAAACCACGAGAATACGAACCGCGCACTTGCATTACTTTACTTGGTGTATATAGTAAATTGAAGCTGGGAATGAGTGGTGTTTTGTAAGCAGTATTGTGCAACGCGCGTAAGCCACCCTGTGCTGTCAGTTTATCTTTCGCTAACGGATAGGTGAGATTAGTGTACACAGCATAGTCTTGTATCTCTTTATTATATCCGCTTACTTTCAGGCTACGGGCATAGTCGAGGTTTATGTCGTAACCAACATTATACTGCAACAACTTATAGCTGTTGATATAGTTGCCCCTGAAAGTATACGTCTGAAAACGAGATGTATCTTGGTCGCCTGTGCCATGTGTAGGTGTGCGTTCCATAGTTACCATGTTCTGCTCTATCCTATTGCGTATGCGGTAGTATAATGCATAACTATTCTGGCTTTGCCAGCGTCCTGTCTTTCCTATTTTACCTTCAGCAGAAAGCCTACTGAGCGAGCGAGTAGTGTAATAATATTCATCAATGGCGTATGCTTTCCAGGGGTCCCATGTTTGCAGGCTACCTTTGTTGGTTACTTTTTCGTTCATAAAATCTGAAGCGAATTGCAACCTGAATTGTGATGGTGCTGTATAGGCATAGGCAACATTTGCTATGTATTGCTCATAGGGTTTGAAGAAGAATGCACGGCTTGTTTGAATAGTATCTCCATTGTATTGCAATGGCCTGTCAATACTTTTATATCCACCGAAGAAATTACGGCCACCACCGATAGTGAATTGGTTTCTGTCTTTTAGTTTGTAAGTTACAGAAGCATCACCGTTATATTTGCCGATAGATTCGCCGTATATATTTACTCTTGCCCCTATTTTCTTGTTTTCCTTACGGGTAATGATGTTTATAACACCGCCGATAGCATCTGTGCCATACACTACGCTCATAGGGCCTTGTATCAGTTCAATACGCTCTACATTATTCATGTTGATTTGTGTGAGGTTGATATTACCAAACTCACGCCCGTTTACAGGCATACCATCTACCAGTATTTTTACCTTATCGCCGCTCATACCCTGCATGCGGATATTGCTGCCTAATATGCCTGCATCACCAACCGTTACGTTCAGTTGATTTCGCAAGGCATCGCCCAAGCTTACTGCACCCAATGCTTGTATTTGTGAGCGAGGTATTACCTGATAAACAGACAAAGCATTTTTCATTTTTACTGGTTGGCTGAGACCGGTAACAACAACCTCATTCAGCGAACTGAATTTTTTGGTAAGTATAATTTTTATGTTGTTATCTGTAAGTGCTTGTTGCCATGTTTTTTTGTATGGCTCATAGCCTGGTAGCGCAACTTCTACCTTACAAGGGTAAGCGGGCTGTGCTAATATTGCAAAGCCATTTTCGTCTGTTGCAGAAGAAGCTATTAGTTTGTTATCTGCACTATATATGCTGATGTAAGCTGCAATTACTCCCTGCCTGTTTTCCCTGTCTTGTACTGATATACGTATGCTGTCTTGCGCAAGTAAAGAACCTGTGCAAATGCAAAACACCAAAACTGTATATATCAATTGCCTTATCATCATCTTCATTTTTTGAAAAAGTTCGGTTGCGCATTACCACAACCGAACTTTTATTACCAATCCACGCTATTAGGTAATTAGTGTTGTACCACTAATTTTTGTGTTGCTTTAAATTCGCCACTTGCAATCGTTATCATATAGATACCGTTATTGTATGCAGCTGTGTTGATGCGATAAGCATTTATACCTGCATTCAGTTTCACATTATGTCTTTCAACTACTTTTCCAGATAAATCAGTAACAAATATTACTGTATTTGCATCTGCTTGTTTTGCATCCAGCATTATATTTGTCTCATTCACGGCAGGGTTGGGTGCTATTGTATAAGCTGTTACAGCAGTGTTTACATTTGTAACACTTAATACATCACCCAGTTTACGTTTTTCAAAAATAATTTTACCGGGTAAGAAAGAAGGGTTGCCTGAAGAACCACTAAACTGTAAGAAATGTAATTGATAGTATTCGTTTGTATTTTTTGTTTTTATAAAATAATTGCATGAATCGCGAACTACCCATGATGGTGGCGGTGGTGTTTTCCAGTCTGAACCTATTATGTTAATTGCAGAACCATATGTTTTTGCCATGAAGCCGGTTGTATCAGGATTCAACGCAACAACTTCTGAAGCATATACATTGTAGTTTGATAATACTGTCATTACAGGATAAGAGGCCGTAATACTGCCTTGTGTTACCGTTTCTCTGTATCGTGTAAATAGTACATCCCAAGCTGCTCTAGCAGGCTCACGGTCTGTAATGGCATCTGTCGCTAAATTTAGATATGCGAAGTTGCGGTCTGTGAAACCATTTTTACGATATATGCGTAATGTGCGGTCGTTGGTACCATCAATATTAGCAATACGAACAATATACTGTATAGAATCCATTGGTGTGCTTTTGTATTGCTGTACCAGTACCTGGTAGGCAACACCGTTTGCTTTAACCATATATAATGAATCCCCTTCTACGAAATGTGATGTCATACTATACTTGCCCCAACCATAGTCAAAAGGATTAGAAGCATCTGCATTCATATTCATTGCACCATAATTCCACGATGTATCGGAGTTGATAAGCGCTACTTTATTTTGCGTATCAGCAGGAAAAGTCAATGCGCCAAAGCTTGCAGCCGTTTTGTTTAGGGAATACACCATAACATCTGCCTGTACATGATTAGCTATTATCGGTGCTTTAGCTGAAGGGCCAAATTGTGGAATCATACCAAATGCCAGATGCCATTTTGTGTTAGTATCACGTTTGGCAGTACCATTTTTAAAACTATAATAAATATCTACAGGGTACGACTTTCCTACAGTTGATCCCATTTCAACAGAGTCTGTTACCCATGTTTGTGCATTTGTAGTAGTTAACGTACTAGCTGCCAAACCTAAAAAAAGTAGAGATTTCAATTTCATTTAAGAAGTGTTTTTTTACCGTACAAAGGTACGTCCAGACACTCCGTAGAGATTGGATTTATCAAGTTATTACAATATCATGACACGTTAAAAACGTATTAAATCCAACCCTGATTATGTAAATATTTCGCTATTTGTACAGCGTTTGTAGCGGCGCCTTTGCGAAGGTTGTCGGCAACTATCCAACAGTTAAGGGTATTTGGTTGGCTATAGTCCCTGCGAATGCGCCCTACAAATACCTCATCTTTGCCTGCAGCGTCCAGTGGCATCGGGTATGCATTGGCTTTAGGATTGTCAATTACCACAACGCCAGGCATATTGCTCAGTATCCCTCTCACCTCGTTTTCCTCAAAATCGTGGTTAAACTCAATGTTTACGCTCTCGCTATGCCCACCGGTAACTGGTACACGCACGGTGGTTGCCGTTACTTTTATGCTGTCATCGCCCATTATTTTGCAGGTTTCCAGCATCATTTTCATCTCTTCTTTGGTATAGCCATTGTCCTGAAATACATCTATATGCGGCAGCACATTCATATCTATACGATGCGGATATACGCCAAAACCTTTGCCTCCGGCGCGCTGGTCTTCCATTTCCTTTACTGCTTTCTGCCCGGTACCACTTACACTCTGGTAGGTACTCACTACCACACGCTTTATGCCGTACCTATCGTGCAGGGGTTTCAGTACCATCACCATTTGTATGGTGCTGCAGTTGGGATTGGCTATTATCAGGTCATCTTTAGTTAATACCTGTCCGTTTACTTCTGGTACTACCAGCTTTTTGGTAGGATCCATGCGCCATGCCGATGAGTTATCAACCACATAGCAGCCTATCTCTGCAAATTTGGGTGCAAGCTCTAGTGACGTACTGCCACCTGCAGAAAAGATAGCTAATTGAGGTTTCATGCTGATGGCTGTTTCTGCATTTACCACGCTGTATGCTTTACCTTTATATTGTACCTGCATACCTACCGACTTCTCAGAAGCCACAGGTATCAGTTCAGTCAAAGGAAAGTTTCTTTCTTCCAGAATCTGCAACATGGTGCTGCCTACCAGCCCTGTTGCACCAACTACAGCTACACGCATTATATAAAAATTTACGGGTTGCAAAGATAATAGATTGGTGCCTGACTATACAGATGCAGATGTATATTCTTTATATTTAAGCAAAACACGCAAATGAAACTTTCCATACTATTAGCCACTGATGCTAAAATAATAGCACTCTACGCATTTCCGGTATTGATTTTTGCAGCCACATTTATATTAGGGCGTTTTCTGAAAAAGAAGAAAGAGGACAGCGAGAAAGAGTAGCGTTAACATGCATTATTACAAATATTGGTTAAGGACATTCCTCACTCTTCACGAACTATTAAGAAGTAATTCCTGACGACACAAAGAATTACGGAACTATCCCTTTATGAGAGAATGAGAGGACTTACTTATATATCATCACCACTCGTTCCGTTTCCGTAGCATATCCTCTGTACATACCCTCACTATTGAATGGCAGGCAGATGTTACCGTGTTTGTCTATGGCTACTAAGCCTCCTTCGCCACCTATTTTCACCAGCTTGTCGTGTATTACTATATCACACGCTTCTTGCAGCGATAATCCTTTATATTCCATCAGGCAACTGATGTCGTAAGCTACTACAGTGCGTATAAACAATTCGCCATGCCCCGTGCAGCTAATGGCACAAGTATTGTTGTTGGCGTACGTACCTGCACCTATGATAGGGCTATCGCCCATACGCCCGAACTTTTTATTAGTCATACCACCTGTGCTGGTTGCAGCAGCAAGGTTGCCTTGTTTATCTAACGCTACCGCACCTACTGTTCCGAATTTTTTATCATTATGGTCGAGGCTGATGATGTCTTCCTTCAACGCCTGTTGCCATTGCTCGTATCGGTGCTGATTGTAGAAATAAGCATCATCTGCAAAAGCTAATCCTTGCTGCTTGGCAAACTGCTCTGCACCCTTACCGCATAGCAATACGTGTTCACTATTATCCATAATTGCTCGTGCCAATAATACAGGGTTTTTGACATTACTTGTGCCGGACGATGCACCTGCTTTCAGGTTGCTGCCGTCCATTATGCTGGCATCCATTTCGTGCGCACCTGCATTATTAAACACCGCCCCCTTGCCAGCATTAAACAACGGAAAATCTTCAAGCGATACTACGGCAGCTTGTACAGCGTCTACTGCACTACCGCCAGCTTGCAATACCTTGTAACCCGCATCCAGTGCATCTTGCAATCCTTGTTCGTATTCTGTTTGCAACTCTGTCGTCATGCTGCTGCGCAATATTGTACCTGCGCCGCCGTGTATTGCTAATCGTATCATCTTATGATATTACGACTGTAAATTAAAAATAAAAGCGGCAACAAGTGCCGCTTCAATATTTCAAATTTATTAATCGACTAATTAACCTTATCTACGCATCTATCCTAGCGTATTTGGCGTGTGTTTCAATAAACTCTCTGCGTGGTGCTACTTCATCACCCATCAGCATAGAGAATACACTATCTGCCTCAGCAGCGCTTTCTATTGTTACTTGTTTCAATATGCGCGTATCGGGGTTCATGGTTGTTTCCCATAATTGTTCCGCGTTCATCTCACCAAGACCCTTGTATCGTTGTATGTTTACACTATCTTCTTTACCATTTGCCATACGTTCTACAGCTGCTTTACGCATCTCTTCATTCCAGGCATATTCCTGTTCTTTACCTTTCTTCACTAAGTACAGCGGCGGCTGTGCCAAATATACATAACCCTGTTCTACCAGTGCCGTCATGTAGCGGAAGAAGAAAGTGAGTATCAGCGTTGCAATGTGAGAACCATCTACATCGGCATCGGTCATGATGATGATTTTGTGGTAGCGGAGCTTGGCCAGATTCAGTGCTTTCGGATCTTCCGGCGTACCAATGCTTACACCCAATGCGGTAAACATATTCTTAATCTCCTCATTCTCGTATATCTTATGCTCCTGGGCTTTTTCTACATTCAGTATCTTACCACGCAAAGGCAGTATCGCCTGAAAACTACGGTCGCGGCCTTGCTTTGCTGTACCACCTGCTGAGTCACCCTCTACCAGATACAATTCACAACGTTCAGGATCACGGTCGCTGCAGTCTGCCAGTTTACCGGGCATACCGCCACCTGTCAATACGCTTTTACGCTGTACTAATTCGCGTGCTTTACGTGCGGCAGCACGTGCCTGTGCTGCTATGATAACTTTATCAATTATCAGCCTTGCTTCTTTAGGGTGTTCTTCCAGGTAGGCTTCCAACACGCGGCTTACGCATACGTCCACTACTCCCATTACTTCGTTGTTGCCCAGCTTGGTTTTAGTTTGTCCTTCAAATTGCGGTTCAGGTACTTTTACCGATATAATAGCACTCAACCCCTCACGGAAGTCATCACCCGTTATCTCTACTTTCGCTTTTTCAAACAGTTTGTTCTTATCTCCGTAAGACTTGAATACTCTTGTAATAGACCTACGGAAACCTGCAACGTGCGTACCACCTTCTATGGTGTTAATGTTGTTTACGTAAGAAAAAATATGTTCGTTGTACGATGTGTTGTAGCTCATCGCTACATCTACCGCTACATTAGTATCTGTATCAAGCCCTTCCATATAGATGGGAGCCGGTAATAACTGGTTTCTACCAGCTTTATTGTCGAGCATGGCTACAAACTCTACAATGCCACCCTCGCTGTAAAACACTTCTACAATATGGTTACCTTCTTCGTCTTTTTCGCGCAAGTCGGTCAATACAATGCGGATACCTTTGTTCAGGTAAGACAACTCTCGCAAACGACCTGCAAGTATCTCACGATTGTATATAAGGTCTTTGAAGATGGTGCCATCAGGCCAGAAGTGTTGTTTGGTTCCACGCTTATCTGTCGTACCTATTTCGCGAACAGGGTATTGCGGGATACCCATTTTGTATTCCTGTTCAAAAATTTTACCCTCACGGCAAACCGTTGTCTGCATCAGCGAGCTTAATGCGTTCACACAACTAACACCCACACCATGCAAACCGCCCGATACTTTATAAGAATCTTTATCGAACTTACCACCTGCGTGCAGTACAGTCATTACTACTTCCAGTGCGCTGCGCCCTTCTTTGGGATGAATACCTGTAGGTATACCGCGCCCATCGTCTTCTACGCTTATAGAATTGTCTTCGTGTATGTTTACGCTAATGTTTTTACAATGTCCCGCCAGTGCTTCGTCTATCGAGTTGTCAACCACCTCGTACACTAGATGGTGCAACCCTTTTACACCTATATCACCAATATACATCGCGGGGCGTTTGCGAACCGCTTCCAATCCTTCCAATACCTGAATACTGCCCGCATCGTAGCTGGCTGGTTTCTGTAAAACTTCGTTTTCTGTACTCATTTGTTGTTCTAACAAACCTGTTTTTGTGCTTGCGGCTGCGGTATTGCCAAGTGTTAAAATAATGGCGCAAAAAACCGTGCAACAGCCGTTTTTGGTTATCCTGCAAAAGTACTGAAAAAGGGTGGCAAATACAAAGAAAAACAAGGGTTTTAACAAGCCCTGAAATGCTTGTAAATAAAGGGTTTCGGGCGAAATGACACAAATATGTGGAAAGGGGGGCACGGGGTAACTTTGAGGTGATAGGAATACAGGTGGCATAAGCTTGGTTGCTTAGGGTAGTTTACCATAGCAAAAATACAAATTTAATTAAATTAATAAAAATTATTTTTTATGATGGTGACGATGTATTTCTACTCTACTATCTTCTTTTGTTTTCTACTCTTTTCTTTTCTGCTAAAAAAAACTACAGCCTGGCTTAAGGGTGGCTTTTTATAACTAAAGCCAATAGTGTGTTGTTTGCAGCCTTTGCATCAAGGCTTGGATTAATAGTGAGCACATTATAATCTTTGTACATAAATCGCCTACCTTAGATGTATGCAAAAACTGTTTATTGTCATATTGCTATTCGTTGGTGCAGATATGCAGGCACAAACAGTACGAGAGATTGCTACGCTTGCTACAAGGCCAAGAAATTTTGTATCGCTTGATGTTGATTATTACATACTACTTGCAGAGCAGAGCGAGCAGGAAGCGTTTGATAAAACGTTCCGTAAGCGGACACCTGCCGATGTGATGGCGAGGCAAAAAGAAAAACTTACAGAAAATAAGAAAGTCAGCTTTTTAAAATGCCAGCCCTGTGTGCTGCCATACGCACAGCTTGATACACAGGCCAATATACCATTCAAAAGAAACCTGCTTGGCTATTGGCGGGCTGTATGCATCCGCACCATTCGCTTGTCCGACTCTGTTTCTTATATCAACTCCCTGTTTTATCGCAATGCAACCATACAATTTGAGGACAGTTCCGATATGATTATCAGTCTTACCGAAGATGCTATCCGTGTGTATTATAAAGGTACTGATAAAGAAAAGTATCAGGTGATAACAGATAGTAAATACGAGCTGGAAGGTAAGCGTTTTATAATGGTGTATAAAAACCTGCGTAACGAGGCAGATGTATTTCAGGTGGGTATTGATAGCCTCGGCAGGCTGATAGTAAACAATAGCGCATCTTATCAGCGCCGAGAGTCCGGCCATAGCAATGCGTATGTTACCACTACCACCCAATTAGTGTTGGAAAAACTAAAAGTACCGCAACTGCATTATAAAGAAGAGAAGAAAGACAAGGTCATACCAAGCAGAAGGGTTTCTCCGAATTGATTACTTCCCCACACACTTCATCACACAATCCCAAAGCCTTTCGGCAGATTTATCCCAACTGAATTTCTTTACCTGTTCTTTGGCGTTGGCTATCAGTTTGGTGCGGAGCGTTTCGTCTTTGTATAGTTGCTCCATCTTCAGGGCTATGTCTTCTACATCGGTTGGGTCAACCAAAAGTCCCGCATCACCCGCTACTTCGGGCATACTCGATGTATTGCTGACGATGCCTGGCACACCACATTCCAACGCTTCCAATATGGGTATGCCAAAGCCTTCAAACAAAGACGGATATACCAATGCATACGCACCGCCCATTACTTTGCTCAGTTCGTCCACATTCATATAGCCTACCCACTTCACATCTTCTTTAAAAGGCATTTCTTCGCGCATGGCTATCAACTCGTCGTACTTCCATCCGTAGCGGCCTACTATCACCAGCTTCATATTGCTGCGCTGCTTTTTCTTAAAGCGTATAAACGCCTTCAGCAGGTTCACAATATTCTTACGCGGGTGCAATGCGCCTGCAAATACAAAGTATTCGCAACCATCAGCATATTTTTCTTTTACCGTTTCGCGCTCTTTCCATTCCAGCGGTTTGTACTCATCGTGCGCGCCGTTATATACTACGTCAATTTTATCGGCAGGTATATCATACTGCTCGCAAATATCCTGCTTGCTGTAAGATGATACTGTTGCAATACGTGCAGCTTTTTCGGCAAAGCGGGGTGAGTAATGCCGCCAGTATAGTTTGTGGCTGGTAACAAAATGTTCGGGGTAATGCTCAAATGCCAAATCGTGTATCACCAAACAAGTAGGTACTTTGGTGCGTAGCGACATATAACCATCTGGCGACAGGAACACATCTGCTTTGTACTTCTTCAGCAAATGCGGCAACCTCCATTCAAACCATATATAAAACAGAATAGGATGCCTTGCCTGTGGCGATACTACAACGGGTGTAACATTGGGTGCAAATACAAAAGCCTCGTCGTAAGGACGGTCGAAGAAGAAGATGAATTCGTGTTCGGGGTGATTGCGCACCATCCGCTCCAGCGTTTGGTGTGTAAACCAGCCTATGCCTTCCAATTTCCCTTTTAATAACAGCCTTGTATTTACCGCAATGCGCATAGCTGGCGACAAAAATATAATTTTACCCCTAATAGCCCGTTTATTTTAACGCGATGCGCCGATTTTTTGTAAAAAACCTCTTATTCATAATAGCCGTAAACCTGCTGGTAAAGCCTGTTTGGGTGTTTATGATAGACCGTACGGTGCAAAACACTGTCGGGCATGAGCAATACGGCACATATCAGGCATTATTAAATATCTGTTTAGTGTTTCAGATATTGCTCGACTTCGGGCTTACGAATTATAATACCAACCTTATATCGCAAAACCGCCACAGGTTCAGGGAGCTTTTCCCTGCCATGCTCACCACAAGACTGCTGCTGATAGTGGTTTATACAGCCATCATCTTTATAGCGGGTCTGCTGCTTGGTTACCATATATGGGAGCTTGGTTTGTTGGCAGGCATATTAAGTATACAGGCGTTGAGTTCGTTGGTATTGTACTTGCGAAGCAATATATCGGCTATGCAGTATTTCAAAACAGATGGGGTACTATCTGTTACCGACCGATTACTGATGATTGGTATTTGCGGCTTTCTACTATACAACCCTGCAACAGCAGCATCATTTAAAATTGAGTGGTTTATCTGGACGCAGATACTTTGTTACGGACTGACAGTGCTGGCTGCTATATTCATCATCTACAGGAAAACGAAGATTGCTCCGAGCCTGTCTTTCAAAACACAAGAAGTATATGCAATCATCAAAAAGAGTTTTCCGTATGCTATACTGATACTGCTGATGAGCATACATATGCGCAGCGATATGATACTGGTAGAACGCCTTGCCGGTAAAGACCAGGCAGGTATCTATGCTACTGCCATGCGCCTGCTGGATGTTAGCAATATGTTCGGTATCATGTTCGCTGGGGTATTACTGCCTTTGTTTGGTAAGATGATAGCGGAAAAACAAAGCGTACAGCCCATCATCAAGCTGAGTGTGAATATGTTGTTGCCGTTTGCCATTGTATTATGTGCTGTATCTTTTTTCTGGGGCAAAGAGATAATGACATTGTTGTACAATAATGCAGGGACTTATGATGGTGAAGTATTTGCATGGGTGATGGCGGCTTTCCCAGCTTATTGCATCATGTACACCTACTCTACCTTGCTTACAGCTAATGGTAGCATAGGGCTGCTGAATAAAATATCGCTGGCAGGGGTAGGCATCAGCCTGTTGCTTAACTTCTACCTTGTGCCTATGCAAGGTGCTTTAGGTGCTGCCATTACAGCATTTATCACACAAACATTCCTTGCCATCTGCTACATCAGTTTCTGTAAAAAAGAAGCACAGCTACCGAAGAACACCCAATGGATAAGCGCACATCTATCATTCATCGTGCTGATAGCCGCTATAGCATACACGATTAAAGGCACACCACTGCATTGGGTATTGCAAATAAGCATCACCGCCGTAGCAGGGGTGGCGGGCATTGTAGCTTTCCGCTTTATATCTGTAAAGAGCATACAGTTGCTAATGCAGAAAAAATAAGGAGTTCCCTTACAGGGAAACTCCTTAATAAATCTCAGACTAATATTAATTAATACATAGGCATCTCAGGCTTTGTACCCATTATCTCGTCAATTTTTGTCATTACTTCTTCCGTTAGTTTGGGCAGCACGTCTATTGCTTTCAGGTTTTCCAATAGCTGTGCTTCTTTGGTAGCACCCAGTATGGCAGTTGTAACGTTGTTGTTTTTTATACACCATGCTATAGAGAGTGTTGCCGGTGTAGTACCCAATTCGTTTGCCAGCTTGCCAAGGTTGCGCACGCGGTTTATCTTTTCATCGCTCAGTGTACGGTCTTTCAGCCATTCAAAACCTTCTAGTGCCAAACGGCTGCCATCGGGTACGCCATCGTTGTATTTACCCGTCAACAATCCTGAGGCAAGAGGGCTCCAGATGGTAGTGCCCATACCTACGTTTTTGAAGATGGTGTAGTAATCTACTTCTATCTTTTGCCTTTTAAAGAGGTTGTATTCCGTCTGCTCTACTTGCGGTGGTATCAGTCGTAGTTCTCGGGCTATCATGTGCGCTTCCATTATTTCTGCGGCACTCCATTCGCTCGTTCCCCAATACAATATTTTGCCCTGCTCTATAAGCGTATTCATGGTACGCACTACTTCTTCTATCGGTGTTTTTTTATCGGGGCGGTGGCAGAAGTACAAATCAAGATAATCTACTTGAAGCCTGCCCAATGCCTCGTGACAGGCTTCCGTTAAGTGCTTGCGGCTGAGGCCTGTTTGATTGGGCTTATTCGCCTCGCCCCTCCAACCAAAAAATGCTTTGCTAGATACAGTGTAAGATGTCCTGTCCCAGTTTTTAGATTTCAGCACACGTCCCATCATTTTTTCAGATTCTCCTCGCGAGTATATCTCTGCGTTGTCAAAGAAGTTGATGCCGCTGTCGTAGGCAATACCCATCAGCTTGTCGCTGATGCTGTCATCTATTTGTTTGGCAAACGTAACCCATGAGCCGTACGATAGTACGCTCAACTGCAAGCCCGTTTTACCCATTATTCTGTATTCCATATTTATTCAGTATTAAGTAGTAACAAATTTGAGTGATTTGTAATTAAGAAAACATAGACAATTCCTATGAATGAATAAGGCACTCTTTGAGTGCCTTATAAAAACTTATATGAGATGAACTACTAAACCATCACGTAGTTTAGGTTCAAACCATGTGCTTTTGGGTGGCATAACATTACCGCTATCTGCAATATCGAATAACTGTTTAAGGCTTACGGGATAACAAGAAAATGCAGCTGCCATATCGCCGCTGTTCACACGCTTTTCGAGTTCGCCTAATCCACGTATACCGCCAACAAAGTCAACACGCTTATCTGTACGTGGGTCGTTGATGTTTAACAGCTTCGATAGTACATTGTTTTGCAAAATGCTAACATCCAATATACCTATCGGGTCGTTACTAAATGCGCCTGCTTTCACCGTCAGCTTATACCACTTACCGTCTATGTACATACCAAACTCATGTGGCTTTGCAGGACGATATGCAGTTGTCATTGGTTCAGATACTTCAAAGTCGTTGTGCAGTGCTTTTATAAAATCTGCAGTACTCATACCATGCAGATCTTTCACCACACGATTGTAGTCCAGTATTTTCAACTGGCTTTCGGGGAAGATACAAGTGATGAAATAATTGAATGACTCATCGCCTGAAATAGACAGTCCGTTCTCAGCCATTTCCTGCGCTACCTTGGCAGCAGATGCCGCTCTGTGGTGGCCGTCAGCAATGTATGTTGCAGGTACTTGCTCGTCAAAAACACGGGTGATGCTGGCCACTTTCGGATATTCATTTACTACCCAAAATATATGTTTTATGCCGTCTTCTGCAATAAACTGGTATGTAGGTTTGTGCGCTGATTTCCAGTCTTCAATCATAGTATTCACGTCTGCATTATCGTTATATGCCAGAAACACAATACCTGTTTGCGCGCGTGTTGTTTTAATGTGATTAATGCGGTCGAGTTCTTTTTCAGGACGAGTAAACTCGTGTTTTTTCACAATACCTTTGTTATAATCATCTATTGATGAGCCACATATCAAACCGGTTTGAGAGCGTCCGTCCATTACCAGTTCGTATATATAATAGCATGGTTCATCATCCTGAAACATTACTCCGTCTGCAACCAATTGGTCGAGGTTTTCTTTTGCTTTGTCATACACCTGTTGTGTATGTACATCTATACCAGATGGCAAGTCTATTTCTGAACGTGTAACATGGTAAAAGTGATACGGATTATCCTTATATGCCCGTGCTTCTTCTACATTCACCACATCGTATGGCAATGTAGCTACTTTGTCTGCTAATTCAGGTTTCGGCCTTAATCCTTTGAATGGTGTAATCTTTGCCATTGCTTATTATTTGTTATTAAGATTTTCAAATTGCTGCATCAGTGTCACCAGTTGCTGCACATCTGCTAAAGATATAGCATTATATAAAGATGCACGAAATGCTCCTACTGAACGATGCCCTTCTATGCCCGTCACGTTATTCGCTTCGCAAAAACTTATAAATGATTTTTCATTTTCGTGTTGTTTGGCGGTAAAGCATACATTCGTCTTGCTGCGGTCTGCAACATTTTGTACTATACAGTCAAACAAAGTATTGCGCTCTATTTCATTATATAGTAACGTGGCTTTTTCATTATTCTCATTTTCTATTGTTGTGATGCCTTTTTCTTTTGTCCAGCGCAGCATCAGCAATGCGGTATATATCGCAAATACAGGTGGCGTATTCAATACAGAGCCTGCCTTTGCATGGGCAGCATAGCTTAGCATAGGTGGTAGTGTTCGCTTGCTGTGTTGCAGCATGGCTTTTTTTATCGCTACCATCGTAACGCCTGCAGCACCTATATTTTTTTGTGCTACAGCATAGAAAGCATCGCAGTTGGTATAATCCATCTGCCTACTGAAAATATCACTGCTCATGTCTGCTATCAAAGGCACATCTACTTTGGGTACATCGTGGCATTGTGTACCGTATATAGTATTGTTGGTAGTGATATGCAAGTATGCTATATCTTTGAGTATAGCAATAGGCCATTCAGGCAAGTGTGTGTAGTTATCTTCTTTTGATGATGCCAGTACTGCTACATTTCCATAATGCTTTGCATAACTGATAGCGTCTGCAGCCCAGTAACCACTATCTATATAACCGGCTGTTTCTTTATCGCCCAGAAAATTCATAGGCATCATAGCAAATTGCAACCTGCCGCCACCATGCATCCACAACACCTCATACTCATCATTCAGTCCGCATAGTTCTTTTACCAGTTCTTTGGCTTCTTCCAGTATATCTGCAAATAATTTACCACGATGCGGTATTCCAAGTATAGATAATCCTGTGTTGTTGTAATTAATAACTGCCGCCGATGCCGCTTGCAATACAGGCAATGGCAATGCAGCAGGCCCTGAATTGAAATTAATTTTATGCGGTTGGTTAGTCATGGTGTTTATCGTGTTCCTCCAGTCCTGTAATACCACCACTTACCGCAAACTTCATTGCCTCGGCAGCTGTCATCTTGGTTACAGGTTTTACATTTTTCAATTCCACAATTATTACATAGCCCGATACAGCATATGAGTGTGGCAGGTACACAGCAGCTTTACTTGCCATACCTACATAAGCAAGATCTTGCTGTGTCATAAAGCCTATGCGCCATACTTCAGGATTTTGGTTAGTACATACCCATACCGGTTTGTTGAAGCGTTTTTTATCGCCCACAAAAGAACCCATTACCTCTTTGATGGATGAATAGATGTATTTAATACCGGGGATATGCTGTAGCATATTGTCGAACGCGTCGAAGAGCATTTTACCCAGAAAGAAACGCGTACCCATGTAACCGATAAACGTTACAGCTACAATAATCAATATAAAACCTAAGCCACGTGGTACCCAAGGCACCAACCTGTCAACACTATCGAATACGATGTAAATGACATAGGCTGTAATAGCAATGGGGCTTAATATGAGCAGTCCCTGCAAAAACGAACGAATAATAATGGCGGCTATGCGGCGCATGAGTGTAAATGACGCTGCAAAGGTACAAGTTTGCAGCAGGTAAAACTATATTTGCTAAATTGTATGCCTGTTAATTACAACCATTGCCTAATATGAAAAAAGCCCTGCTATATGCTTTATGTATGTTTCTGTGCCATACCTATGTCGCAGCACAACACAAGGCTTGGGATGGTTTTGGCATTGAGGGATACTACATTGGCGGACGGGCATTCAAGCACTCGAAAAAGATATTAACTGATTTCCCTGACTATTCTCCTGCCTTCGAACTGAATTTCGTACAACAAACTTACGGGCGAAAGGCTTGGCATCAGAGGAGGCGATACCCTTTAGTGGGACTTGCTTTCGGCTATACAGAATATGATAAGAATGTAGTCTATGGCAGGTGCTTCAGCATAAATCCCAACATACGTATACCATTAATAACGAAAGGCAGATTCGAATGGTCATTCCGTGCGGGTTTTGGCATAGGCTATATCACCAAGCGGTATGCCCGCTTTCCTGATTTTGATACCCTTAATACCGCCATGAGTACCAGGTTAAACAACTATTCTTACTTCACAACAGATGTTAGATATCGTATAAATAAACATGTAGACGTACTGGCCGGGCTAAATTTTGCACACATATCTAATGCTGCATTACGGCAACCCAATCTTGGCATCAATAAACATGGTGCCCACATCGGGATACGCTATTCGCCAGTTAACAACAATCCCGAACATATAGTAAGAGAAAACAACACTTTACCCAACCGATGGCTTGTACAAGCGCGTTTTAGCATGGCAGGTACTGAAATGAGCGCACCCGATGGACCGATGTATCCCATCTACCTTGTTTCAGCCTTTGCCAGCAGGCGTTATTGGAGCAAAAACAAAGTATATGCGGGTGTAGACTACGAATATCATAGCAATATAGCCGCATTTCTGAAAAACAATGAGATATCTCCCGGAAAGGAAAAACAAAATGCATGGAAGAGCAGTGTGTATGTGGGTAATGAGTTTTTGATTGGTCGTTTGGGGATTATATTTCAAGTAGGGTACTACACCAGGAAGCATGCTTTCAAAGGCAGCAGTATATATCAAAAGCTTGGGGGTAATGTGTACATCCTTCAGTCTGAAACAGGCATCGTAAAAGAACTAACCCTGCACGCTTACCTCAAAACCCATAATGCGGAGGCTGAACTTGCGGAGGCTGGTATTGGGATTGCCTTTTGACAGTTGGGTGATTATCATTTGTAAAATATGGAATATATTTATGTATGCGGTTTTTTATGTGCATATTGCTGATAATAAACTTTGCACATATACAATTATGTGCGCAAAGTATACGTATGCAAAACGGCATAGTATGGAATAGTACAGATACGCTTTGTTTATACTCTGCCTACGGTAATAAAAAGCCTACCCTAAATTTGCTCAACAGCTTTACAAACAATCTTATCATACCTGAGGAAGAAAACTTCAAAGATTACACCTTCACCAATAGTGATGGAAAATATACCATATACGCTACTGCAAAAGTACTATCATCGCCAATGAATGCTTATTTACGCTATTATTACAAGATTGAGTTTCCGGATGCTGATACTGCTGTTTATATACCTTATAGGTATGATTGTATAAATCGTTTCTTAGAATCAGTAGTAAAAATCAATGTCATTGAGTTTGACAGTATTAATATTTCTAATCTATATAAATTAGTTCAACATTGGCAAAAGAAAATAAGCAGAATAAATAATGACGAGTTGTATTTGGGCAATAGCGTCAATTATAATCTTTCGCCATATACTGTAGACGACAAGCAAGAGGGCGGAGAAATTGATGTAACTATTAAAGACAAGAATATCTACTACAATGGTACATTGTTTGGAAGATATGAGTTATCCGAAAAATTAAGAAGTTCTACTTTACCTGGAAGCGGTAAGGGTGGATATTTTTTTTACATCAGAACACTAGATGGAAAGTTATTTGGTGAGTTAGAAGTAGCTAATCAGTATGCCGATATATGGGTCTGGCCTAAGGGAGCTAAAAAATCAATGAGCATCTACACCGCTGCACGCGAAGAAGATAAAGTAATTGCCATCGCTACCAAGTTTTTGATAGTATATACTAACAGTATTGCTAACAAATAACACAATAAACGCTGCTTTGCACTGTTTTTACTAAGTTTGTGTATCGTTTTTCTATGAGTGCAACCGTTACAACGTTTTTAGCCAAGAGCAAGGTAAAAGCTGCCGATCTGGAGCATAAGCGAAAGCTTAGCTTCAACATACAGAAATATGCTGAAACAGTGGTTAAGGGCAAGCAACAGTTTGCCAATCTGGATCTTGCGCGCCGCAAAGCCAAAAACATCAAATGGAAAACCATTGAGCAGCTTGATAAATATCTAGAGCAGTTTGAAAAAAATTTTACCGCTCGTGGGGGCAAAGTGATATGGGCAGAAGATGCGAATGAGGCATTGCAGGCTGTGCTGCAGATCTGCAAAGAGAAAAATGCCAAACAGGTGGTGAAATCAAAGTCGATGGTGACAGAAGAAATACACCTGAACGATTTTTTGGCAAAACATAATATTGACTCTGTAGAAACCGACTTGGGCGAATATATACAACAGCTAGACGGCGAAGCACCATACCACATCGTTACCCCTGCCATGCACAAAAGCAAGGAAGACGTCGCACGTGTGTTTCATGAAAAGCTGGGAACAGAACCCAATCTTAGCCCTCAAGAACTTACACAGATAGCAAGGAGAAACCTGCGCGAAAAATACATTACATCAGAAGTAGGCGTAACAGGGGGTAATTTTCTGATAGCAGACACAGGCGCTGTGTGCGTTACAGAAAACGAAGGTAACGGCAGGCTCTCTACAGCATTTCCTAAAACACATATTGCTATTGTAGGGATCGAAAAAATAATTCCTTCACTAAATGACCTCGCACTGTACTGGCCATTGTTGGCTACGTATGGCACCGGGCAAAACGTTACCGTTTACAATACCATCTTTACAGGTGCTAAACAAGCAGGAGAAACAGACGGTCCGGAAGAGATGTATGTAATATTGCTGGACAACGGACGTACCAACCTACTGCGCAAAGAAGTGCGAGAAAGTATGTACTGTATTCGTTGTGGTTCTTGCCTTAACGCTTGTCCTGTTTATAAAAACATTGGCGGGCATGCATATGGAACAACGTACAGCGGTCCAATCGGTTCTGTTATATCTCCGCATCTGAAAGATGTTTCGGAATTTAAACACCTTAGCTATGCATCCAGCCTGTGCGGCAACTGTACTGAAGTATGCCCGTTGAAAATAAACATACACGAAATGCTGCTGGAAAACCGCCACATAGCCGTGCAAGATGGGTTGAATGGTTTTACAGAAAATGCAGGCTGGAAGATGTGGAAGTTGGCCATGCTGAACCGCCCGTTGATGAACAGCGCGGGCGCAGGCATAAAAGGCAGTGTAGTGAATAAACTATTCAGCAAGTCGTGGGCAGATGGCAGGGGCGATGTACACTTCGCACAAAAATCATTCAACCAGCTTTGGAAAGAGCGCAATAAATAGCGCACATTGCCGATGAGCAATACCGTATTAATATACAGCCCGCACACAAGCAGCCGATGGTTGTATATACTGGATTGGATTTTTAACACACGCTTGTGTGTTAGTTACAGGCTTACTCATCAAATAGAAGAAGGTATACATATTTCTTACGGAAATGGTGCTCCCAACGCCATTCATATACCCGATGCAGGGTTGCTTTGGCAGAAGAGCATAATACCACAAGAAATAAATACAGGAGTATGGAATAATATTCCTACACTCTACCCATCTGGCGGAGACATTCCTTTTGATATTTTTTCATCCATATTTTTTTGCATCACACGCTACGAAGAGTATTATCCACATACCACCGATAAGCATGGTCGTTACCCTTACACAGATAGCATACTATATAAAAATGGCTGGTTAGAAAGGCCGTTAATTGATGAATGGGTTGAGCATCTGAGAAAATTGCTGGTTGAAAAATATACATTATCCATTCCGCCGAAACCATTTACATACCTGCCTACTTACGATATTGATATTGCATGGTCGTATAAACACAAAGGCTTTGTGCGTAATGCTGGTGGATTTTTGAAAGATATTTTCAGCCTACGTATCAGAGATGCTGTTCAGCGTTTGCTTGTCAATATGTTTGCCGCGCAAGATACATATTATGCATTCCCGTTTATGTATTCGTTGCACAACAAGTTTGGATATAAGCCTTTATACTTTGTGTTAGCGGCATTGGAAACTGGTGAATATGATAAGAACATATCGCCCAAGCACAAAGCCATGCAAAAACTGATACGTAGTTTTGCTGAACAAGGCACTGTTGGCATACACCCATCTTACAATAGCGGACAAAAAAATAGTTTATTAAAAGAAGAGAAAGCCTCACTAGAAAATATTACCGGTAAAAGCATTCATATTTCAAGGCAGCATTATATCCGTTTGTTTCTTCCTCATACTTATCGTGAACTGATAGCTGATGGAATAACCGACGATTACAGTATGGGATACGGCACACATATTGGCTTTCGCGCAGGAACTGGAGCATCATTTTATTGGTACGATTTAGAGAACGAAAAACAAACATCCCTGCAAGTGCATCCTTTTTGTTTTATGGATTCCACCGCGCGGTTTGATATGAAGTTAAATGCCGAAGATGCTTTTGACAGATTGGAAGAAATGGAGCGTTCATTGCGCAAGCTTAATAGCCAACTGATAACTGTATTCCACAATTTTTCTTTAGGTACAGATAGTGGGTGGAAAGATTGGCCTGAAAAATATGCGCAATATCTTGAGCGAATGGCCGGCAGTTAATTATTTTTTGATATACACTTTTGTGCCAACTTTTACCCATTGGTACAAATCGTCCATGTCAGCATTTTTTAGTGCTATACATCCATCCGTCCAGCCAACACCCAGTTCTATCATATCATCCCCTTTGGGCCATATACCATGTATACCTACATCTCCACCTATTCTTGCGTTCTTAGGTATTTTTCCATCCGCTTTCAGTTTTTCAAAACTTTCTTTGTTTTTGTCGTGCGGGTAGTTCAGTAGCAGAAATTTATTGTATTTATTGCTCGGTCTTTTATCAGCTATCTTATACCATCCTTCCGGTGTATTCCTGTCGCCCTCCATTTGTTTATTCATTTGTGGTTGTGGACCAAATACGGCTTTATATCCTCGTATCAATCTCTTCTTGTAATACACCTGCAGGCTATACCTGCTTTTGTGTATCAGCACCCATACAGAGTCTTTGATAATGGTATCTGCACTGATATTGGCTTTTACACCTATGCCTGTAAACGACCTAGGTATAACAATAGTTTCTGTAACCCGCATGGCACGGTGCGCGTATTGTATTTCACGAACAGTGTTTCCTTGTGCATCTATATACTCCCGTAATACTTTCAGGTCTCGTGGCTTGTCATAGTCTTTTATCATTTGCACCTGAGCAAATGTTGTTGTAGCCAAGAGCATACAGACTAATGATACAAACCAATGTATTAAATTGTAACGGGGCATTTATTTATGTATTGCAGGCTTTCAAAAGCTATCTAAACTAATAAAAAATGGTGACATTGAGATATGTTTCCTAACTTTCGGCTATGCAGTTGCTTACTTATACCGAGGAAAATTATCTGAAAGCAATATACAGTATTCAGCATACCAACAACGTGGGCGAGGTGTCTGTCAACGAGATAGCAGAACGTATGCAAACACGCCCTGCAACAGTTACGGATATGCTCCGTAAACTGTCTGATAAAGAACTGATACATTATGAGAAATACAAAAAAATACAACTCAGCTCATCAGGTAGTTTGGTAGCTTTACAGATACTACGTAAGCACCGCTTATGGGAGTCTTTCTTGCACAGTCAATTACACTTTTCCTGGGACGAGGTGCATGAGGTTGCAGAACAGTTAGAACATATACAATCGCAAAAACTGATAGACAGGTTGGATGAATTTTTAGGGTATCCTGAATATGACCCGCATGGCGACCCTATACCAAAACACAATGGAGATGTTCCGAAATCTATGGCACAATTATTAAACGCTAAAATAGTAGGCGATATTTGTAAGATAGTAGCTGTAAAGGATACTACCACGGCTTTTCTTCAGCAGTTAGAGCGTTTTAAACTAAAAATAGGTAGCCGAATTACCATCAAAGAAATAATGCCTTTTGACAAAAGTATGGTGGTAAGTAATGATAACGGAGATGTCTTTCAGCTGTCTGAAAAAATAGCGTCTAACCTGTTGGTGCTATGACCTCTTCTTATACACTGGTACCGTAGAGCAGGGCTCTCCATACATTAGCGACTTCACAACCGGTAATAGTTTATGCGTCACCGCTACGTATGCTGCATCAGGTATTGAAATATCACCGCAACCCTTTATTACTATCCGTTTATCAACATATTCTTCCGGATTAATTTTTTCAATGGCGGCAATAAGGTGATGTTTTATTGTTTCTTCTTTGTTGCCGAAAAATACTGATGCTGCAACCGGCTGCAGATAGCTCGCAGCCAGCATATAGGCCCATACAGGTACTATAGCATCCGCAGAGCAGTATATAGCAACATGTTTATTTGCGTAAACAGACCAGTCGTGTTCCTGCAGTGCAGCTCTGTAGTCTTTTTCTTTAAGTATCATTTCTCTGAAAAGAAAAGGCTTGATGTCGAACTGACCTATGGTTTCACCGGCAATTATGTATGCCGCCAAGTCTAACGTCACAATACCACTTTCTGCAACCTTATTCCTTATTATTTCCATATACTTTACAAAATTACGCTAATTGATATTGATACATGAAAAAACCAACCGTTTGACGGTTGGTTTTTCTTTATATCAGATTAGATATTGATTATAGAGCTTGTGTATTATACTTTATCTTGGCACGCTTCTTCAATGCTTCACCCATTCCGTTACTCAATGTATTTTTCAATTGCATGATAGCTGAGTATTTTTCCTGCATTGCCATTTCTGCAGCAGTTGCAGGCAATGGTACTGTATATTTATTTACAAGTGTAAAGTAAACAACGCCATCTTGTCCTTTAAAAGGTGGGCTTACGGTATTTGGCTTTGCCTTGTCAGAGAATACATAACCCAAGAGTTTAGGTTCATAGCCCAATGAATTTATAAACAAACTTGCCGCATTGAAAGAGTCCGCTTGTGATAATGTTTGTAGCGATGCTTGTGCTATCCCCTCTATGCTTGTTTGTGACTTATATTTTTCAATAAGCTTTTTAGCTTTCTTTTCGTTCTTTACCAGCATCTCTAAAGATGGCCTTATGTTTGCATCCAGCTTCATAATACCAGGCTGTTGTTCCCCTACATATTTTGCAACTACGAATGATTTGTTGCTGATTGAAAACACACCCGATATATCGCCTTCTTTTGCTTCATAAGCCCATTTTATTATCTCACGGGCATTACCAAGGCCTGTTATACTGAAGTCGTTTTCTTTTATGCTTTCTGCTATACGTTTGCTAAAGCCCTCTTTTTTAGTTGCTTCATCAAATGCTTTTGCAGTATTGTTTTTACCAGCAAACTCTGCGGCTTTATTGTATGTGATGCTATTTGTGTTGTCGCCGGCAGCCAATGCTTTAGTAATGGTAGCAAGCTTCAGCGCAGGTTGTACTCCTTTTTGTTCAAGTATTTCTATATAGTGATAGCCGCTATAGTTATCGTTACTTACTTTAACTACCTTCTTTTCGCCTGATTTGCCGTCAAAAATAAAGTCTGCGAACTCTTTAGACAATGTTGCTTTTTGTTGCAATGTAAATGTGTACTCGCCGCCTGTTTGTTTGCTTCCGTCGTCCTGTGAGTATTTTTGTACCATTGCAACAAAGTCTGTTCCTGACTTTACAGCGCTTGCAATGCTATCAATTTGTTTTTTAGCAACACTATCTATTGCTACAGGCTGACGACCTTCTTCTGTTTTTATAAGAATATGCCTGCACTTTACAGAATCAGGTAATGTTTTTCTGTCAAGTACTTTTGTCATTTTATAATTACCATTTTCGTAGTAAGGGCCATAAACAGCACCAACACCCAATTTGAAAATTGAATCAGCATATTGTGAGAAGAACGAGTTTTTGTTAACATACGATGGATTGTATTGTTCTTCAGAGTTTCTATTTACAATGCTCTCTACGTCTATTGTATTTGTAAATTCTGTTTTCAGTGTATTCAGAACACCAAGAGCATTGGCAGTATCTTCTTGCATTGGTACAAGGTCAAAAGAAATATATTCAATACTTCTGGTTTTATATTCAACGGTATATTGCTTTGCATGTTGCTTCATGTACTCTTTCAGCTCATCATCGCTTACAGGTGTTTCTTTGTCGTCTATAGACGCGTAAGGTATACGTACAAATTTGATGCTTGCAAATTCTGATTTTTCCTTTGCCTGTCTGTCTGTAATAAACTTAGGTATGTATGCTGTTTTTGCAAATAGCATGTTATACTTTTTCAATGCATTGTTTTGCAGCACATAATTTTTTATAGTTTGCCATTCTTCCAATGCTTTACCACTCGGATCGTATTGAAGTGCTTGCTTTTCAAATTCTTTAACACGCTGCGGATCGAACATTTTTGTTTCGGGATTGGTAAACGCAGGATATTGACGAACTATTGGATCTGCATTCAAACCATATATTAATTCCTTTTCTTCTTCTTTGGTTGTTTGTATTCCCAATTTCTCGCATTCTTCAGCAATGAGTTGTTGATTCACCAAATCTTCCAATGATTGTTGATTCAGCTGGGCTCTCGTATTTTCATCCATAGCACGACCTTTCGAGCTATAGTTATATAGCACTCCGTAGTCTATTAGTTTTTGCTCATAGTCTTTACGGTCTATTTTTTCTCCGTTTACTGTAGCAACACTATTATCTCTGCCAAACAAAGAACCCAAAGGCCCGTTCGATGCATCCATTAATATAAAACCTACTAATGAAAGGGCTACAAAAAACACCACTACTTTAGCGTACCTATTCCTTATTTTCTGAATTACAGACATATAACTATATATATTTATTACAGGGACGGCAAATTTATACGAAAATTCGGGATAATAAAGCCGTTTTTGCTTATTGTACTGATATTTCGGGATAAATATAATTAAGCACTATATATCTCATTTATTTATTAACCAATTGATAGTCTTTTCTTATTAAATTATTATTGTTATTAGACTATAATGTTAATTCCTGTTGATTACAGATTTATAAAAGTATAGTGAAGATGGGATAAACTATTTTTCAGTTGTCTGGTATTTATTTATTCTATTTAGTAAGTGAATTTTAAATAGCTATATCAGAAATTAACAACAATGTTTTTATCTACTTACTACAATATCCACAACTACATAAAAAATGTGGGTATTCGCTATTATCAATATTATTGACTGGGGATAAGTATTTGATATAAAGTGGAAGAGTGAAATTCTTTTACTTTGCAATGGGTATTAAGTTTTATTATCCCCATATTCACAGACCTAATTAATAATAATTCTTTTTTTAAAAATTTTTTTACAATACTATTATGAATGTTGATATCACTGCTGCAAAAGAAAATCTTTTAAAAAGAGGTTATCTGGATTTAGAAATAGATTCCTCACTTGATCTGTTTGATGAAATAGCCAGACTTAAAAAAGAAAAGAATGCAGTATTGTTAGCACATTACTACCAAGAGCCGGATATACAAGATGTTGCGGATTATATAGGTGATAGTTTAGGCCTTGCACAACAGGCTGAAAAAACGGATGCAGATGTTATTGTATTCGCAGGCGTACATTTTATGGCTGAAACCGCTAAAATACTTAACCCACGAAAAAAAGTATTATTACCTGATTTGAATGCCGGGTGTTCACTAAGTGATAGTTGTCCGCCACCATTATTCAAAGCCTTTAAAGATAAACATCCGGACCACATCGTTATTTCATACATAAACTGCTCTGCAGGCATAAAGGCTCTAAGTGATATTATCTGCACTTCATCTAATGCCAAACAAATCGTAGATAGCCTGCCTAAGGAGCAGAAAATAATATTTGCACCTGATAAGAATCTGGGTGCTTATATAAATAAAACCACCGGTAGAAATATGGTTTTGTGGAATGGTGCATGTATGGTACATGAAATATTTTCTTTAGAAAAAATTACCAAACTAAAAGAACGCCATCCGCAAGCTAAAATGATTGCACACCCTGAATGTGAAGAAGCAATATTGTTATTAGCTGACTTTATAGGTTCTACTACGCAACTATTAAAATATACTCAGCAAAGTGAGTTTGATAGTTTTATAGTTGCTACCGAAGCAGGTATACTACACCAAATGCAGTTGGCATCTCCTGATAAAGTTTTTATTCCGGCACCACCAAACAATGCTTGTGCGTGTAATGATTGTCCGCACATGAAACTCAATACTTTAGAAAAACTATATCTATGTCTGAAATATGAACAACCGGAAATAATAATGAATGAAGATTTGAGACTAATGGCAAAAAAACCTATCACAAAAATGCTTGAAATGAGCAGGGAATTAGGAATAATATAACAATTTATATTTTGATATATGATTAATTCTTTTAAAAGATGATTTTTTTTTATTAAATTGTTCGTCTTAAATTAAGCATATGAGAAGATTTCTATTCAGCTTGCTTGTACCAGTGCTTGCATTATCGGTACAAGCTTACGGGCAAACTAATTTACAAGCAATGGGCCCTCGTTTATTGGTTAATTCGCCATCAAGCTTGTCAGGACTTAAAAAGTTTACTTATTCCAGCAGTAGCACTGATGCTGCACAAAGATGGGGTAGAGCTTTAGATTCCGTTTGGAATAATGTTGAGTTGGTGCGTAGCCAAGATTCTCTAGGATGTGGACAACCTACGAGTGCTAACTACACTAATAAGTGGGTACTGATATGGAGAGGTTCTTGTCAGTTTGGTGAGAAAGCAAAAGCTGCTCAAGACAGAGGTGCTGCAGGTGTTTTAATCATCAATAATGTACCAGGTGCTGATCCGGTAGGAATGGCTGCAGGTACTGTTGGTGCGTCTGTAAACATACCGGTACTAATGGTATCCAACCCTGAGGGTTCTGCTATGTGGAGTACATTAGCTAGCCAACAAGTATTTATCTCTATTACACGTTGGGGATTCAATAAAACAAACGATCTGGCTATCGTTCCTAAATCCGGCGCTCTAGGGCCTGGTTCTATACCGTTGTCTCAATGGAAGTCTGGTTCTCCTAATGCGTATAAATTTTATACTGGTGCTTTTATAGCAAATACTGGCACGTCAAACCAGACAAATGTAAAACTGACTTCAGTTATTACGTTTACGCCTATCAGCGGTAGCAGTACAGTTGTATATACAGATTCTGTTGTTGTACCAAATATCAATACTACTGATTCTATAATTGAAGCACTGAGTCCACGCTCTACTTCACTGAACCCCACAGACAGAGGCCGTTATACTATCAAATATAGTATTAGCTATGGCAATACTGATGAGGTTCCGACTGATGATACTGTTTCTTATTACGTAGATGTTACATCAAATGTATTCTGTAAAGGAAGGTTGGACGCTACAGGTAAACCTTTAGTTACAGGATCAACAAGAGTAAATTCAACTACTATTTCTGGATTTTCTTGGGGACCATTATTCTATTTAGCATCTCCTGATACTTTCGTATTACAGGCTGTACAGTTCGCTATCAATGATAATGATACTACCAAACATTCTTTAGTAGGTAGTGCTGTTGCTTATGTTATCAAATGGACTGATGGCAGCAATACTAGTGCCGGGGGTAAAGCAGACAACATTATCCAGCCTGCTGAACTGCAAGTAAAAGGTGCTGCTTTAAAAGAGTTTGGTACTGCAGATTCTAACAATCAGATATTCACAGCATACATAGGTAAAGAAGATGGTACTGCAGGTACTATACTAAGTGAACCAAATAGTTGGTATTGGGTTGTTGCTGATATGCCCAATACACTGTTTTTAGGTACTGACGGAGAACTCAATTATTACAACAGAACAAACGCTGCCAAAAATGCGTCTACACCTGTTGCTGATTTCTGGTGTCCGGGATATTTAGCTCCAAAGGTAGATATGATGAATAACTCAGCTGATTCTGTTCGTATGATGCTTTTTGGTGTATCAGGCGGTACACCTAATTCTCACAATATAGATTCTGCAAGCTTCACAGGAGTTAGTGGTACTGTTCCTGCTATGGGTTTAGTTATTAGCCCATTCAAAGTTTCTGTTAATAGCGTAAGCACCTCTGGTAATAAGTTTGATTTGTTTCCAAATCCTGCAACATCACGGTTGA
>CALESY010000154.1 GCA_937919945.1 uncultured Chitinophagaceae bacterium
ATAACGGTTTGTTTGAAACCATTAGATGTTATCGGCCGTCCTAGAACAACTGATTTTATTACACCGGTTATAAAATCAAGAACAATAGCTACACCCATCCATTGCAACAATCCGATGCTTGGGAAAAGTAGAGTTTTGAATAATGTGATACCTGCTACTAAAAGAATTTGCTTCATGCTGTATTGGATGTTAATAAACTATCAATGGTAACTTACCTACGTTAATCGGCCTTGTTTCTGTGCCCCCGGTAAATCCGGTAGCTGATATTATTGGTGGGGTACTGGTACCGGGTGATTTTTGCACTGCAGAACCACCGGCAACACCTGAGCCTGTCCAAACATCTATTTGTGTACTATGTTGGTGGCTTTTCAATTGATCAGCCTGAAAACTACCAACAACACCGTATAGGCTTGCGGCAAACCTGTCTGCATCCGTACCCCTTGCTAAGTCCAGTGCACGTTCAAATAACCCCCTATCATCTGGTACGCGGAAAGTTGTGCTACCATCACCACTACTAAAGAATGATTGATACTGAAGTCCCGCTGTACCTGGCGTAGTCCATTGGCTTTCCGTTACAATAAGTGAAGGATTAGCACTAACGAGTGCCCAAAGACGCGGGTATAGTGCACGCAAATATATTTGGCCGTTTCTCAATACGGTGCCAAATTCCTGAACATAACCAAACCTTTGCTGTCCTACACTGGTTAGGTTTCCTGAATGGAATATTACTTCCCAGTTTGTACCGTTACGATATAACGTAACCCTTTCGCCCAAATGCAAATACAAATCCTGTCCTTGACCGGTTGGCCAATATATTGTTTGGCCTGAAAAAGCGCTTATTTTAACAGGAACATTGGCGCTACCTGATACTACTATTGTTATATGTGCATTAGCCGGGAATGTGCTAGCGCTAGGTATATTTATAGTTGCATAGTTGCTGGTAGTGGATAGAAAAACCCTGTAAAGGCTACGATATAAATTTGCAACAGTTGGGCTAGCTACGCCGCTGCTAGTACTATTATCAAACGTAACAAGATTTTCAAACCTGCCAGCCATATCATACAAATACTCTGTACGGTTGGCTAGGTCCTGTATTGGAAGATTTAGCACCGTTGCAGCATCCGAAGTATCGGTACTGTCCCACTCCCTAGGTGTTGACCATGTTTTTGTTGGTGTATAATTGTGCATCTTAGAATAATTTTATAACCCAATCTATTTCCAATACAATAGCACTGGTTTTGTTTACGGTTGTTGTGAGAATTTTACGAGCATTT
>CALESY010000155.1 GCA_937919945.1 uncultured Chitinophagaceae bacterium
CATTGATGATTTGCAGAGCAACGCTTGTTGGCGGTTCGCTGGCATCAGTCAGCACAACGTCAACAATACGCATATGTAGTTCTTTTGCCGGCGCATCGGGTTTCAATTGTTGGGCTATCACGCCCACCATGTTTATTTCTTGTTCCATCACGCCTTTAACAGTATTCCATACATTGCTGGATACATATATCTGTTGAGAAAGGTTGTGTTCAAACTCACTTCGGATGTTGAATACCAATGCCTGTTGCAAATCTGTAACCGTCATGCCACTCATGTACACGCGTGGTATCAGCGAGCGCGGACTAATGCGTTCCACATATAGTGCCAGCCTTTCTAAAGCCTGTAGCCTCATGCGCACTGTGTATTCCTGATTTTCGCTGAGCATGGCTATTTGCTTGCGTTGTGTATCTGTAACTAAAAACTTCTGTACTATCAGGTAGCACGCTATCAGCATGATGATAGATGGTAGTGTATATTTTAATATTTCTAATGCTGTGATCATTTTCCGAAAAATAGAACCGCAAATTAAGTTCTTTTTGCGATGGTTGAGATGGGTTTTCTGCTTAATTTGTATGCATTATGAGCGCAGAAGATAGATATATAGATGTAAACAGGGAGTTATGGAATGCTAAAACGCCTCTTCATATTCAATCAGCCTTTTATGACAACGGCGCTTTTGTAGCGGGCTGTAATACTTTAAAAGAACCTGAGCTGGCATTGTTGGGCAATGTTGAAGGGAAGGAAATATTGCACCTACAGTGCCATTTCGGGCAAGATACTATGTCGTTGGCAAGGATGGGGGCGAAATGTACAGGTGTGGATTTATCGGACGTAGCAATAGACAAAGCAAAAGAGTTGAACCACCAACTGGGGCTTGATGCCGAATTTGTATGTGCGGATGTGTATAAACTGCCGGAGGTACTGCACAACCAGTTCGATATAGTATTCACAACCTATGGTGTATTGGGTTGGCTGCCCGATATGCAACGCTGGGCAAACGTTGTATCGCATTTTCTGAAACCCGGTGGCAAGTTGGTTTTAGTCGAGTTTCATCCGTTGGTTTGGGTATTTGATAACGCATTTACACATGTTCAGTATTCATATTTTAACAAGGAAGCCATTGTAGAAGTATTAGAGGGTACTTATGCAGACAAAGAGGCTGTGATTGCTATGGAAGAGATAGGCTGGAACCATCCGTTGAGTGATGTGCTACAGGGATTAATGAATGCGGGCTTGCAGATAAATACATTTAAAGAATATGACTATTCACCCTACAACTGTTTTGCCAATATGGTAGAGGTTGATGGGAAATATTATATAAAAGGAATGGAAGGTAAACTTCCGATGATATATGCTGTTGTAGCAGAAAAAGCATAGTGGCTCGTAAGAAAGACATATCACTTAACGGTTTTGACGTAATCAGCGATTGGCTGCATAAAAAAGGCAGGCAACCTTTTGCATTTCAGGAAGAAACTTGGCAGCTATATGCTGAGGGATTGAGTGGTATTGTAAACGCGCCTACTGGTTTTGGTAAAACATTTTCTGTATTTCTTGCTGTTATTATTGATTGGATAAACCATCATCCGGACTATAAAACAATAAAGAAAAATGGCCTGCAATTATTGTGGGTAACCCCCTTGCGCGCGTTGGCAAAAGATGTGGGGAGGGCTATGGAAGAAGCTTTGTTTGAGTTAGGCATCCCATGGAAGGTAGCCGTTAGAAACGGCGATACCACTACCGCAGAAAGGCAACGACAGAAAACCAATATGCCTGAAGTGCTGATTATCACTCCAGAAAGCTTGCACCTGCTAATTGCAACCAAAAACAATAAAGAACTTTTCAAAAGTCTGCAATGTATAGTTGTAGATGAGTGGCACGAATTGTTGGACTCTAAGCGAGGAGTGCAGGTAGAACTGGCATTGTCTTATCTAAAAGCATTAAGACAAAATACACAACTGCCAACTGTATACCACCCATTGCGTATATGGGGTATTTCTGCCACTATAGGTAATCTGGAAGAAGCATTGCATGTATTATTGGGCGATAATCATAATGGCACTATTGTAAAAGCGGCTATTAAGAAAGAAGTAGCTATTCATACTATATTGACTGAAACAGTAGAGTGTTTTCCTTGGGCAGGACATTTAGGTGTTAAGATGGTACAGCATGTATTGCCGGTAATACATAATAGCAGGTCAACCTTGTTATTCACAAATGTGCGCTCTCAGGCAGAGATATGGTATCAGGCATTGCTCGATGCAGATCCCGATTTAGCCGGAGTTATCGCATTGCACCATAGCGCTATTGATGCAGATGTACGGATGTGGGTAGAGGAGCAATTACATGCAGGTACGCTGAAGGTAGTAGTGTGTACTGCCAGCCTTGATTTAGGAGTTGATTTTCGCCCCGTAGATACTGTGATACAGGTAGGTAGCCCGAAGGGCATAGCACGTTTTTTACAAAGAGCAGGGCGTAGCGGGCATGAGCCCGGCGCTGTCAGTAATATCTATTTTGTGCCAACCCATTCGTTGGAGATAGTAGAAGCTGTTGCATTAAAAGACGCTTACGAAACGCAAAGTATTGAGAGCCGATATCCTGTTGTACTGGCATACGATGCGTTGGTACAGTACATGGTTACCCGTGCCACGGGCGATGGTTTTGAGGCTGATGCTTTGTTTAAAGAGATAAGAAATACTGCTTGCTATCGTGATATTACTGTTGCAGAATGGGAATGGCTGTTGTCGTTTATCACCAATGGCGGTAGTCTGCTGAAGGAGTACGACGAATACCATAGGGTGGTGCATATCGATGGGGTTTACAAGGTAGCCAACAGGCGGGTTGCTATGCGCCACAGGTTGCACATCGGTACAATAGTAGGCGATGCACTGATGCGAGTAAAGTTTATGACAGGCGGTAATGTCGGCACTATTGAAGAGTATTTTATTTCCAAGTTGGTACCTGGCGATGTATTTGTGTTAGCAGGCAGAAAGTTGGAATTAGTGATGATACGCGATATGGTGGCATATGTTCGTAAGTCGAACGCTAAGAAGGCGCAAGTGCCGACTTGGGCAGGTGGCAGGATGCCATTGTCTGCCAATTTGGGCGAAGTGCTCAGGCGTACCTTTCAACGTGCTGCTGCAGAATCGCACTCAGATGACTTGCTCACATTCATGAAGCCGTTGTTCGATAAACAACAGGAATTGTCTGTCATTCCTAAAGAAGATGAGCTATTGATAGAACTCATTAATACCAAAGATGGTTTTCACCTTTTTGTTTATCCCTTCGAGGGGCGGCTTGTGCATCAGGCTATGGCATCGTTGCTGGCATACAGGTTATCACGGCTAATGCCTATTACATTTTCCATTGCCATGAACGATTACGGGTTTGAATTGCTAAGTGACCAGCCCATACCGTTGGATGAACAAAATGCCAAAGCCTTTTTCAGCCCTGATGCTTGGTACGCAGACTTACAACGAAGCATAAATGCCGCTGAAATGGGCAGGCGCAAATTCAGGGATATAGCCGTGATATCTGGCCTGGTGTTTCAGGGTATGCCCGGTGCTTATAAAAAACAGCGCCACCTGCAAAACTCTACATCACTCATTTATGAGGTCATCACCCAAAACGAACCATCCAATATTCTATTGCAGCAGGCATTTACCGAAGTGCTTGCCTATGAGGTAGAGGCTACGCGCCTGTATAATGCTTTATTGCGCATTGTATCCGGCAAAATAATCATCTCACGGCCTGTTAATCTTACACCGTTTTGTTTTCCTATCAAGGTAGATTCCCTCCGCGAAGAATTGAGTAGTGAAAAGCTGGAAGATAGGATAAGGCGCATGCAACAAGCTGCTCAAAAGCAGGCTGGCGTTGTGTCTTGACATACATATTATAAATGCGGATTAAAAATATGCAGTATCATATTTGGTTGTTGTGCAATCTTGCCTACCTTTGCATCCCCAATCGCAAAACGGGATTGGGGAAGTTCTTAAAATAATTCAGCAAAATCAGTTAGTCTTTAGTCATAGATGATTGATGTCGAAAATAAAATTTCGAAAAAAGATTTTGCAATTTTAAAAACCTCTTCTATCTTTGCGCTCCCTTAGCGGTTAGATGAGTTAACGGAAGGGTAACGATAAGTT
>CALESY010000156.1 GCA_937919945.1 uncultured Chitinophagaceae bacterium
AATTCTTTTTTTTCTTCAGTTAGTATTTGCGTAATTAATATTACAATAGCAATGATAATAATACTTAAAGATACCGCATATATAAATGCATTTTCTAAAGACACATTCAACCATTGTGCAATTAAGAAGCTGATACCAATTGCGGATATAAGAAATATAAACAATGCAGAACCAAGAGAATTGCGAATGAGTTTTATTTTGCTTTGACTTAGCTTCAAATCTAAAGCGGCTTCCAGCACAATCATTATTAAACCTATTGCCCCCAATATTTTTACAAGCTTATTTACAATAGCTTCTTCATACCATAAATGTCCGGCAATTTGTTTTACGGCAATACCCGTACCGATAAGCAATAATACAGAAGGGATATTAGTTTTCTTACTCAGCATACTGAACATATAACTGAGTATGATAACAGAACTTAGTATGATTATGATAGTGTATGTGCTAAGTGTCATAAACATCAATATAAATAAATAATGATGGCTATAACTACTAAAACTGTTAAGGATATTTACACCTATATATAATCTACTGAAAAAGAGTTGTTAAAGGAACAGACTTCACCCCCTCACATTCGTCTGCCTTGTAAACAGCAGTAGGTAGGCAAGTACAAATAGGATAGATGTAGCGGTAGATGCCAGTATCTTCAGTAGCAGGTAGCCTATATTTACAAAGCTCCATAGCTCTATGCAGAAGTACACGCTGTGATGTATCAGCAACAAGAAGGAGCTGTACACCAGGAAAGGCATCCAACCCATGTTCTTTACATTAGGGCTTTGGTTGGTGTATTCGCTCAGGTTTTTGGGCAGCAGGGCATTCAGCACATTGGTACGCAGGTAGGCTATCAGCACACATACAAAAGCGTGTATGCCTGCCGTGTTGGCAAATGAGTCCATCGTAATGCCTGTAATAAAACCAAGTATCAGCAGCAACCATACAGGTGCTTCAAAAGGCAGTAGTAAAAGAAACAGCGGATATACATACGGAATGAAAACAGGAAAGCCTTGCGGCTGGCTCCACCAACGCAGTGTAATATTGTCAAGTATCAATACCTGCAAAGCCATTATCAGGCAGAAGCGCAATATGTTTCTCAGATATATGCTCATGGCTTCTTCATGTTTACACTGTCCTCAACCATCAGGCGCTCTGCCATCATTTTATTTTCTACCACATACACGTATTGCAGATTGCGGAAGTTGCTGCCGGGTTGCAGATACAATAGCAACAAGCTGTTTTTCTTTACGCGCATCACCTTTTGCACGCGGCCTATCAGCACATCTGGCGGAAAGAAAGAATAGCTGGTAGTAAACACACTATCGCCCTTGCGTACTATCACTTGTTGCGGCACATCTTTCATCACCAACACATCGGGGCGGTAACCTTCCCATTCTACATAGCCTGTAGTGCCGTCTTTCAGTTTGGCACTCACTTTTTGTTTCACACTCAGCACACTCAATATGCTGGCATAGTGTGCAGAGGTATGTACTACTTTGCCCACAACACCGGTACCTGATATCACCGCCATGTTTTTAGCAATGCCATCTGCACTGCCACGGTTGATAGTGATATAATTATTAGCTGCACTTACCGAATTGTTTATCACTTTGGCAGTACGGTACACATAGTCGGCATATTGAATTTTCTTCTGGTTGGTATCTGTTAAAGGCAATGCACGGTGTACGTTACTGTCTTTGATGATGTCGTAGGTATTGTTTTGCAGAGCAATCAACGCGCGTAGTTTGGCATTCTCGTTCAACAGGCTGTCATTCATCTGTTTCAACCCGAAATAATAAACTACATCATGTTGTTTTTTATAGGAAAGGCCAACGATGGTGTTGGCAGAGCTCATAATGTCATTGCCTTGTATATTATTGGTGCGCGCTATCAGCACTACGCATATTATCTCCAATACCAGAAATAGTATGAGGTTGAAAAAACGGCGAATGAATAAGATAAAATTGCGCACCTCTGCTTAGGAATTACACCAAAATACAAATTCCGAAAACCAAATGAAACTTATTTCATGAGGAACGGCATCTTGGCAATGTTTTTCAGTGCCATACCCGTACCGCGTACCACTGCACGCAGCGGGTCGTCTGCTACATGAACAGGCAGCTTTATTTTGTGAGATATACGCTTATCCAGCCCGCGCAGCAATGCACCACCACCAGTCAGGTACAAACCACGACGATAAATATCAGCAGCCAGTTCGGGCGGTGTACTTTCCAATGCTTTCAGTATGGCTTCTTCTATTTTGAAGATAGACTTATCCAATGCCTCTGCTACTTCCTGATACGATACCATTATTTGTTTAGGTATGCCCGTTACAAGGTCGCGACCGTTAACGGCAATATCATCGGGTGGTGTATCAAGCTCTTTCAGGGCAGAGCCTACTTGTATTTTTATTTGTTCTGCCGTACGCTCACCTATCATCAAACTATGATAACGGCGCATGGCTTCCATAATATCTGCTGTGAATTCATCGCCCGCTATGCGTATAGACTGGTCGCACACGATACCAGCCAATGCTATAACAGATATACCTGTAGTACCACCACCTATATCTATTATCATATTACCTGTAGGCTCTTCCACGTCTATACCTATACCCAATGCGGCAGCCATAGGTTCGTGTATCATATACACTTCTTTTGCACCTGCACGCTCTGCACTATCGCGCACCGCACGTTTTTCTACTTCTGTAATGCTGGATGGTATACATATCACCATGCGGTAGCTCGGCGGAAATAATGGCTTCTTAGGGTGTACCATTTTTATCATCTCGCGCAGCATACCTTCAGCGGCGTTGAAGTCTGCAATCACGCCGTCTTTCAACGGGCGGATGGTCTTCAGGTTCTCATGGGTTTTTTCGTGCATCATCATTGCTTTTTTACCCACGGCAACAATGCGGTTGCTCATACGGTCTGTAGCAACAATAGATGGCTCGTCTATCACCACCTGGTCGTTATGTATAATGAGGGTATTGGCAGTACCCAAGTCTATCGCTATCTCTTGCGTCAAAAAACTAAACAAACCCATAATATGTCCCTAACGGCTTATTTTTTATGAAATATTGCGGAAAATTACCCCGATTTATGCGAAAACCGCAATATTTCCACTGATTTAATACATATTAATAATTTATAACCGAAAGTTTATAATACGTCAGTTTATCATTTTATAAATATTATTTCCTCTCAGTTTTTCCCGATTATGAAAATTTTTAGCACAGTATTTGTTTTAGCAATCTTGCCCTGACAACGGGTAATGGTAAACAAATTAAAAATCAACACTACAACTACTGAAGTATGAAACGAACATCCCTTAGTGCATGGCTGCTACCAATGCTGGCCATATCGCTTGCAGCATGCTACCCAAGAGAGCGTGTAGAACCGCAACCGGAGCCTATACCGGCCGAAATAGATGGCTGGGCACCGGTGTACAGCAAAGATGCCGACCTGACGGTTATTAAATCTATGCCCCCGCAAAACATTGTGAAAGGTGGTAAAATCTACATCAAAGGCGATACACTCTATCAGGTAGAAAGCGGTAAAGGCATACACGTCATCCTAATCAAGCAGCCTGCCAATCCGCAAAAAGTAGCATTCATCAGTGTTACGGGTGCACAGGAGTTGGCGGTTAAAAATGCCACACTTTACACCAACAATCTCAACGACTTGGTGGTGCTGGATATTACAAGGGTAGATAGCGTGAAGCTGGCAGACCGTATCAGCAATGTGTTTAAAATGGTAGATGGCAGTCGCCCGCCGGGTACAGGTTATTATGAATGTGTGGACAAGAGTAAAGGAACAGTTGTAGGTTGGGAACAGAAATTGTTGAAATATCCTAAATGCAGAAATTAATTAAACCCGCAAAAAACGAAACTAAATGAAAAAGCTATTATTTATCATATTTTCAACATCGCTCTTTATCACTTCTTGCGATAAAGACAGCACTACATCTGCAGATAAAACAACGGCATCCGGCAACACAGGACAAGGCGGCTCTTTGGCACGTTTTACTACTGCTGCAGACCATATGTATATTGTCGACGACCGCAAACTATATACCTACAGCCTGCTCGACGAGAAACGCCCGCAACTGAAGGGCAGTATAGATGTGGGCTTCAGTATAGAAACAATATACAGTTACAAAGACAAGTTGTTCATAGGCAGCAGCAGTGCTATGTATATCTACTCCATCAGCAACCCCGCTCAGCCTACCAAACTGGGGCAGGCTACTCACGTGCGGGCTTGCGACCCCGTTATAGCCAACGACTCTATTGCCTACGTAACCGTACGCGGTGGCACACGTTGTGGCGGTACACAAAACGCATTGATGGTGTACGACGTAAAATATATAACACAACCCCTGCTGCGCAAAACGGTGAATATGGAAAGCCCCTACGGGCTGGGCATGACAGGCAATCGACTGTATGTATGCAACGGCAGCAACGGGCTGAATGTGTATGACATTACAGACCCCATCAACCCCGTACTGAAAAAACAACTGGCAGGTGGTACGTTTTACGATGTAATAATTATAGACGACCTGATGGTAGCCATGATAGAAGGTGGCACAGCATTGTACGAACTGAAAGCCAATGACGAGATAAGCCTTGCGGCGAAGATTGTGAATTAATACTAACCTGTAAAGAGGCTTTGAATAAACAACCATTCTGTACGTAGTGCAGAATGGTTGTTTATTTTACTGACTATTACTTTTTTGATGCAGAAATAATATTCGATACACTATTCAAAATTGATAATTAGCTTAAAACATGTCTATATCATGTATATTTGCCCAAAATATTTTAACCTATGAAAAAAATAGTATCCCTTTTTATTTTGGCAATCGCTTTTGCTGCATGTTCAAAGCCTGATAACAATACTACTACAGGCAACAATAATAACAACAACAATAATAATAATAATAATGGCAACCCTAATGCCATGCAATTTATTATCAATGGATTGACAGATGCTACGATTGGTAAAAAAGACTCGGCCATGATGGCTCTAGGCATCAAACTGGAAAAAGGTACACAAGAAAAAGTAACACTATCTGTTACTGGTCTACCCGCCAATACGAGCAGCAGTTTCAGCACAGAGAGCGGTATTCCCGATTTCGGCACTTTGCTCACCATACGTAGTAATAATGCTGCACAGGGTACCTATCCTATTAAAGTTATTGGTACAACTGCTAATAGTGGCAGTAAAACGTACGACCTTACTTTAAAAATAGGGGGTAGCGTACCTAGCCCCACAATAGGTTGCGCCATTGATGTTATAGGCAACTTTACAAGAAAGGCAACTTGTACCAGCTACAATAGTACTGACCCTGCAAAGATTGACTCTATGGCCAATATTAAAGACCAGGCAAGAATAACAGGCATAGGTGCAATATATCCGGGTACTATTATCATTAAGCTGAATTGTGCTACAAAAGCTATAACAGTTGATCCGCAAACCTGGGACGTATTTAGTATAAGCGGTACTGGTAGTTTCGCTAATCCGGATAGTATTTATATCAATTATACTGTTACAAGCTCTATGTATCCTACACAGACATGTACTTCTGTATTTACTAGGTAACACCCAATAGTCTGAAAGTTTTTCGTAGCCGTTGGTGAAAACACCAACGGCTTTAATTTTTATCTACGGGCATATTAAATTCAATTGTTGAAAGTATTGAATAGCAAGTATACTTGCCGCCTTTGTTAGTGTTATATATAGCTGACACATTCTCTGTTTTGCATCGTAATACCATCACCCATAAAACCTGTTAATCTTGAATTATT
>CALESY010000157.1 GCA_937919945.1 uncultured Chitinophagaceae bacterium
CGTACCTATGCGCCGGTTGTATTAAAGATATTACAACAGCATTTTGATAAAATACATGGTATAATACACTGTAGTGGTGGTGGGCAGAGCAAAGTATTGCATTATTTACCATCGCCATTGAGGGTTGTAAAAAACAATTTATTACCTATTCCGCCGTTATTTACCATGATTCAGGAATCTGCTGGTACAGCATGGAAAGAAATGTATCAGGTATTTAATATGGGGCAGAGACTGGAGATATATACAGACAGAGAAACTGCAGATTCAATTGTTGACATATCAAAATTTTTCAATATAGATGCTCAGATTTCGGGATTTGTAGAAAAAAATGACAAAAAAGAAGTGATAATTGAAAGTCGGCATGGGGGTTTTAGCTATTCTTAACGTTTTGCTATAGTAGATAATTTAGAATTTCAATACTTGGCACAGTGTGTGCTAATAAAACATAAAAACTAAACAAATCGGTATATGAATATTAAAATCATCCTACTGAGCATAGTAGCAATAGCTTTAGCCGCTACTACAAATGCCCAAGACAAAATATACATGCGCAACGGCGATGTTATTGATGCTAAAGTATCTGAAATAGGAACACGTGACATTTCATATAAAAAATATGACAATCTTACAGGCCCTAACTACAGAATTGCAAAAGCAGATGTATTGCGTGTGGAGTATGAAAATGGTAGTGAAGACATCATTAATCGTAGCGATGTACGCATGAGAAATGGCAAAGTAGAAAAACTAAAATATGGTAAAAACATTATTGCTATTGCTCCTGTGCAAGTCTCCAATGCAGGTATAGGTGCAGGTTTGAGCTACGAGAGAGTTTTGGACAAAAAAGGCATTATCAGTTTATACATACCTGCTGCAGTTGGCTTTATTAGCGACAACGTTAGTCAGTATAGTTCTATGAGTGGTACATATATAACTAATAATGAAACATATACCAACTTTATGGTGATGCCTGGTGTTAAGATATACCCTACCGGTAGTAAAGGAAAAGTTAGATATAGTGTAGGCCCTAGTTTAGCTGCTTTGTTTGGCAGAGATTACACTAGTTATTCCCGCTTTGTAGGATATGATAATTTTGGGAACCCAATATATACTAATAACAGGGGAGACCGCTTTGCATTAGGTGTGATGGTTAATAATACATTGAATATGCAACCTACACCACGCCTGTATTTAGGTTTGGAATTAGGTCTAGGTATGTCATATATTAACCAGATTAATGGAGCTAATGATGACCAAATGGGGTTCGCACAGTTTGCATTCAAATTAGGTTACAGGTTTTAGTTGAAACTTGATACATAAGTAATAAGGCTTTGCAGCATTTGCAAAGCCTTATTCTTTTATTTGAAGAGGTGTTGATATTTAGTTCGTTGTTATAGGACTTGCCTGCACTTTGAATGTACCAAACATCTGAAGTCTGGTATTACTATCGGGGTACTTTGTAAAATGCCCTACAACACGGTAGAAAATGGTATCCTGTATAAAGTAGCTCTTAAAATCTTTATCTACTAAAGAGCCATCGATTTCCTTTGAACCTTTAGGTATACCGAATTTATACGCAGCTAACTCTTCGGGTTGTCCTTTTGCAGAAATGTATATCCATAGGCTATCAACATAGTCAAGATTGCTAGTGGGAGGGCTTAATAGTTTAATACCTAAGCGGGCAGGTTTTGCACTTATGAGCCTGTCTGTAGTAGTATTATTATCTTTCAAAAAGTCGCCTATATAGGTTGGGCTGCCAAAAGCGGGCAAACCTATCTTAGCGCCACCAGCCGGCACAGGTACGCCAGGTATATAAGGCACATCCAATTCTTCATTATACTCTACGTTTTTAGTAATAATAGTGGCTTGTTGGGCTACTTCTTTAATTTTCTTACATGATGCAAACAATACTAGAGTAGCACATAATGCCATTATGGGTTTCTTCATAAAATGATTTTAATCGAATTTACATAAAAACAATATTACCGCAAAGTATATGCAACAAGCTTCGTAAATTTGCTCATTATTTTTTATGCAACAGTTAAAAACAGTAGCATTTCATACCCTTGGCTGCAAGCTCAACTACTCCGAAACGAGTACCCTTAGCCGAATGCTTGAAAATGATGGCTTTGTGAAGCGCGAGTTTGACGAGCAGGCGGATGTGTATGTCATCAATACATGCTCTGTTACCGAAAACGCAGACAAAGAATGCCGCCAATTGGTACGTCGAATACAACGCCGCGCACCAGAGGCTATGGTAGTAATAACAGGCTGCTATGCACAGCTAAAACCTAAAGAAATTGCTGAAATTGAGGGTGTAGATTTGGTATTGGGTGCAGCTGAAAAGTTTAATTTAACACAACACCTGCAAGGGCTTACAAAAGGAGATAGTGCTAAAATATGCAGTTGTGATATAGAAGAGGTACAGGGATTCAACAGCTCATACTCTATCAACGATCGTACACGTACCTTTCTGAAAGTGCAAGACGGGTGCGACTACAATTGCAGCTTCTGCACCATACCTCTGGCACGTGGGCATAGCCGTAGTGATAGCATCAGTGGTGTATTGCAAAACGTAGCAGCACTGGCACAAAAAGGCACCAAGGAAATAGTACTGACAGGCATCAACCTTGGTGATTTCGGCAAGGGCAATGATGGTGGTAAGCGTACGGAAAGCAATTTTTACGAATTGATACAGGCTTTGGAAAAGTTTAACGGTATAGAACGCTACCGTATATCATCCATTGAACCAAACCTACTAACAAATGAGATAATAGAATTTGTGGCAAGTAGCAAAAAGTTTATGCCGCACTTTCATATACCCTTGCAAAGTGGTAATAATAAAATACTGGCTGCTATGAGACGGCGTTACAAGCGAGAGTTGTATGCCGAACGGGTAGCCTATATAAAAGAACTGATGCCCCATTGCTGTATAGGAGTAGATGTAATAGTAGGCTTCCCTACAGAAAGCGATGAAGACTTTGCAGATACATTCAACTTCCTGCATGATATAGATATATCTTACCTGCACGTGTTTACCTATAGCGAACGTGCTAATACCTATGCTTTGGAGCTGAAGCCTATAGTGCCTATACACATACGCCACGAGCGTAATAGAATACTACGCAACCTTAGCTATCAGAAGATGCAATATTTTGCAGCGCAATACAATGGCCAAACACGCCCGGTACTGTTTGAAGGTGCAGATAAAAACGGTATGATGGAAGGCTACACCGATAACTATATAAAAGTACAAACACCTCACCGCCAGGAATGGGCTAATAATATTGTAAATTGGACACTCAATTAACTTACAGCATTTCTTCATTAACACAGCTTTAAAATTCCCTATCTTGGCAATGAATGAAAAAGCTATTGCTATATGGTACAATACTGGCGTTGCTGACGATACTGCTGCAACTGGCTGAATACCGCTTTTTGGTGATTGATCACACAGTAGAACTGTATGTTGGCATTGTGGCATTGATATTTGTAGTGCTTGGTGTGGTAATGGGCAAAAAACTGACAACACCTAAAGAGGTAGTAGTAGAAAAATTAATATCTGTATCTTCTAATCCATCCCTACCCTTTTTGGTAAATGAAATGGTGCTGGATAAATTGGGTATCAGCAAGCGAGAGCATGAGATATTATTATTAATAGCTGAGGGTATGAGCAATCAGGAAATTGCTGACAAGAGTTTTGTATCTATCAATACGGTAAAAACCCATGTATCAAATATACTGGTAAAGCTGGATGTGAAACGGAGAGTACAAGCCATACAGAAAGCAAGGGAATTGGGTATAGTTCCATAACGCTCCACCCGAAAGCATGAAAAAAGGACTATAAAAACGAAAATCACCCGAAAGTATGAAAGCCAAAAACTACTGCTGACCTTACTTTGCCTAAAACTAAAACAAAGTATTATGAAAAAAATTGTTCTTACATACGGTATCATTTCGGGAGTTATTTTGGGTGTATTGTTAGCCCTTACTGCTCCTTTATGGCAAAACGGAACCATCACATTCGAGAATGGAATGTTCTTTGGCTTCACTTCTATGATATTAGGTTTCAGTCTGATATATTTTGCATTAGCCAACTTTAAGAAAAATAATGTTAGCCTTAGTTTCAAACAAGGGCTTACAATGGGATTACTGATTACTGTAATAGGTTGTTTGATGTATGCTGCTGTATGGATGGTATTGTACGAAACTATGTTTTCGGACTTCTCTACCAAATACACTGCTTACATGACTGAACAAATAAATGCTTCATCTAAAACCGCCGCACAAAAAACAAAAGAAATAGATGCGATAACCAAAGATTTTGCTATGTATGACAGTAATGCGTTATACCGTTTCGGGCTTACTTTTATGGAGCCATCAATAGTTGGTGTTTTGATAACACTCATTGCCACACTAATATTGAAAACAAAAAGAAAACAAACCTTAGCAGCATAAGCTGCGTATTCAATAATTTTGTCCCTCTTGAAAAAACAAGAGGGATTTTTTTATGCACGATAGGAAATTGATACTGTTTATCGCTTGCAGCCTTGATGGTTTTATAGCAGAAACTGATGGCGGATTGGGATGGCTCGACATAGTGACAACTGAAGGAGAAGATTATGGGTATAGTAAAATTGTAGCGCAAACAGACACATTTATATTAGGACGCAAAACGTATGATAAGGTACTTACATTCGGTATGCCCTTCCCGCACGACGACAGGCAAACCTATGTAATAACACGTACTGCTAAAACATCTGATAATAACCTGCATTTTTACAACGGCTCATTATCAGGCTTGCTAAATACACTGCAAGCATCACCGGGCAAAGACATACATCTTGATGGTGGTGGCGAACTTATTAAAGCATTCATGCAGGAAAACCTGATAGATGAATACATCATTTCAATTATACCCACATTATTAGGCAGTGGTATCCCATTGTTTATTGCCAGCGAAAAGCCAAGAATAGACCTGCAATTAATTGATACGAAAACTTTCCCTAGCGGATTGGTACAACTACATTATAAAAAGAAATAAGGCAATTTTACATATTGCTTTAGATGTAAAAAATTAGCGTTATATAAATTTTCATCTTTATGCGTTGGAAAGGAAGAAGACAAAGTGATAATGTAGAAGATGTAGGACGTGGCGGCGGACGCACCATAGTAGGCGGTGGTATTGGTGTACTGATTATTGCTGCTATTGTGTACTTTATGGGTGGCGACCCTAACCAGATACTGCAACAAGCAGGTACAGGAGTACAAACAACCAACGAAGCGTTGGAAGATAGCCCTGAAAGAAGAGAAGCCAAAGAATTTGCAAGTGTAGTACTAGGCGATACAGAAGATGTATGGAATAAGCTTTTTGCCGACATGGGCGAACAGTACAAAGAACCTAAGCTAACATTATTTACAGGCGAGGTACAGTCTGCTTGTGGCATGGCAGGTGCAGCTACAGGTCCGTTTTATTGCTCAGCAGATGATAAAGTGTATATAGACCTATCCTTTTACGATGTGTTGAAAAATAAGCTTAACTCACCGGGAGATTTTGCAATGGCATACGTAATAGCACACGAAGTAGGTCATCATGTGCAACACCTGATGGGTATTACTGATAAAGTACACGCTATGCGCGAACGGTTGAGCGAAGCGGAATACAACAAACTATCTGTAAAACTTGAATTGCAGGCAGATTTCTTTGCAGGTGTGTGGGCACACCATGCACAGCAAATGAAGAATATACTGGAAGAAGGAGATATTGAAGAAGCGCTGAACGCAGCACATGAAATTGGCGATGACAGATTACAACAAAGGTCTGGCGGACGTGTAGTGCCCGATGCTTTTTTACATGGCACATCAGCACAAAGAATGCGTTGGTTTAAAAAGGGTTTTCAGACGGGCGATATAAGCTTGGGAAATACCTTCGATGCTTCCGAGTTGTAAACCTATTCATAATAGTCGTTGTACTGTGCCTGATTGGGTATGCCCATAGTAGCTATGCGTAATGCTATACCCAGATTTACAAAACCACGATACTGGTCTTTACGTGTACCGTAGCCTGTTGATGCGTGTACCTGAAAATCGTTACTGATAAAATAATACAAGCCCACACCTATGTTGTTGTACAGGTAGCGGCGATTGTAGTTGCCGAATGTTTCTGCATACGCACCCAATGTTGGCGTAAGGCGCACGTTTGTGCGAAAGGAATACAGTGCTGTAGCAGGAGTAGCATTGCCGCTGAAGTCAACCCCAAGGTTTGCTGCCATAGATACAATATACGTAGGCTCATAACCCAACAACAATATCGCCCTTGTAGCCATATTTCGTGTTAGGTAGTCTTGCGATTGTGCTTTCAATTTTACCAACCCTTGTAAGCCTACGGATGGGCTTACCGAACTACCCTCGCTGATGGTATAGCGCACACCTAATGCTGCAAGGCTTATGCCTGACATAGGCATATTCCTATTATTGATTTCTACCTTATCGTTGCGGGTTTCTGTCAGCAGGTTCAGTTCCAGTTTATCTGTAATACCATAACATACAAGCATATCTGCATATGCAAACTTGTTGTAGTATGCAGAGGTATCGTCGCTTCTGCCATCTACGCCACGGTAGCCATCTATGTGAAATTGCAGGACGCCTTTACCTACCGTGTTGGGTGCAATCGTTACACCCGGGCGAACAGAACGGATAGCAGGTGTGTATTGTGCTGTAGCAGGTATGGCTATCAGCAGCATACATACTGCCACTATGTGTTTAGCTGTGTACATATAGATGACTGTAAAAATATCATAATACTTTCATACTCTTTGTTATTCATTGGTTAATGAAACCCTGCTTTTTGTATAATATGCAGAAAAGACATATCAAGCATTTCCATACAATAGTTGCGGGCATTTAGCTATTTTTACGCTATCAATTACAAACATGAAAGACTTCAAAAATGCTATTATAGAATGCGTACCCAACTTCAGCGAGGGGCGTGATATGAGTATCATCAAACAAATAACAGACGAGATAGAAAAAGTAGAAGGTGTGAGCCTGCTGGATGTTGACCCCGGCAAAGCTACCAACCGTACCGTAGTAACACTTGTGGGTAATCCCTATGCTGTAATTGAGGCTGCCTACCAAGCCATCAAAAAAGCAGGAGAGGTAATAGATATGCGTCAACACAAGGGCGAACACCCACGTATGGGTGCTACAGACGTATGTCCTCTCATACCGATTAGCGGTATTACAATGGAAGAAACAGTAGAATTTGCCAAGATGCTTGCCAAGCGTGTAGGCGAAGAACTGAACATACCCACCTACCTGTACGAATATGCTGCCGACGCAGACTACCGCCGAAACTTGGCAGATATACGCAGTGGAGAGTATGAAGGCTTTGCAGCTAAAATAACCAAACCCGAATGGAAGCCCGACTACGGACAAGCGGTTTTCAACGAAAAAAGCGGTGCTACAGTAATAGGTGCTAGAGATTTCTTAATAGCCTACAATGTAAACCTCAACACCACATCTACCCGCCGTGCCAATGCCATAGCTTTTGACATACGCGAAAAAGGAAGACAGAAAACAGACGAGAAAGGCAAAGTAGTAAAAGACGAAAACGGCGAACCCGTATGGATACCAGGCTTGCTGAAAGATGTAAAAGCCATTGGCTGGTTTATAGAAGAATATGGTGTGGCGCAGATAAGCATCAACCTCACCAATATGCACACTACCCCTCTGCACAAAGTGTTCGACACGGCTTGCGAACGTGCTACGGCACGCGGATTGCGTGTAACAGGTAGCGAGCTGGTAGGGCTTGTACCATTAGAAGCCATACTGGAAGCAGGTAAATACTTTTTGCGCAAGCAACAGCGTAGTGTAGGTGTTAGTGAGGGTGAACTGGTAAAGATTGCTGTAAAATCTTTGGGACTGGATGAGCTTGCTCCCTTCGACCCGCAGAAGAAAATAATAGAATACCGTATGCGCGATACAAACAGCAAGAAGCTGATAGGTATGACGCTTACAAAATTTGCAGAAGAAACAGCCAGCGAAAGCCCTGCCCCAGGTGGTGGTAGTATAGCCGCCTACTGCGGTGCTTTGGGTGCTGCATTGGGTACAATGGTAGCCAATCTGTCATCTCACAAAAAAGGATGGGATGCTCGTTGGGAAGAGTTCAGTAATTATGCAGAACAAGGACAGCAGTTGATGGCAGATATGCTAAACCTTGTAGATGAAGATACCAATGCATTCAACCAGATAATGGCTGCATTTGGTTTGCCCAAAACAAATGACGAGGAAAAAGCAACCCGTAAAGCAGCTATAGATGCGGCCACCATCAACGCCATAAAAGTGCCATACCGTACTATGGAGTTGGCATATCAATCTTTCGACCTTGCAAAAGCGATGGCAGAGATAGGCAACCCAAACAGCGTTAGCGATGCGGGGGTAGGTGCATTGTGCGCCCGTGCAGCCGTAAAGGGTGCATATCTTAACGTTATCATCAACGCGCAAGACCTGAAAGAACACCCCGAAGTAAAACCATTAGTGGCCAAAGCCCAAGACATGAACGCATCTGCTGACAGCAAAGAGCAAGAAGTATGGGAAGTAGTGATGGGGAAAATGAAGTATTAGGTTACGTCACATAATTATTGACGTTTAAGAGTTTTCTAATGGTGATATTATATAAATACGGAATTATCAGTTTATTATTTTATACAATTCTCAAGAACTCCTCGGTATGATGTATGGCATATTGTAAGAGAGTATTAAATGTTTTTGGGTGCTGATCGTGAAACTGCTCATCTAGTACTTCAAATTCCTTAAATTCAATATATAGTTGAGCAAATTCTTCAATAGTAGTTTTTTTATCTAATTCATCGCGGTTCAGTACGTATACTTTTAGTACATCGTCTATAGTTTTTGCCATTTCATGGCAGCCAACAACCTGCAACCATGCAGGCATAGTTGCCAGCAAACCTATGTAGCCGTTCTGTATGAGCTGTATAAAGCCCCCTTGCATTACCTGCATTTGTACATAGTCGTACGATAGTAGTAGTTGTTGACCTTCTGATAAATCGTCTAAGAAATTAAAATCTTGTCTACGATACAATTCTTCATGCAAAGGTTGTATATAAATATCCCAAAGGGCATTTTCATCGCCCGCCAACATGGCCGTCTCTAATACTCCAGCTTTTACTTCAGGCAGAAAAATACTCGTCATTACTACTTATGCTTCGAGTATCTAATATACAAAAAGGCCTACCAACACTGATATTTTTGACAACCTTATCTAAAATAATATAGTAATTAGTTTTACTTATACTGAAATCAACAAGCTTATTTACTACAAGCGGATGCTTTAATGTAATTTTGCAGTCAAAATAATATATATACAATGTATCCTACAGAAATAGTTGCTCCGATGAAGGCGGAAGTTACCAATCATGGTTTTAAAGAATTGCTCTCAGCAGAAGATGCAGACAATGCGCTTAAACAAGGGGGTACTTCTTTATTATTCATCAACTCGGTATGTGGTTGCTCAGCTGGTACTGCACGTCCGGGTGTTATTATGGCGGTAAACAATGCCACTAAAAAGCCTGACCAATTGCTTACCAGTTTTGCAGGTTATGATGTAGACGCGGTAAAGCAAGCACGTACATATCTGCTTCCCTACCCTCCATCATCGCCCGCCATTGCCCTGCTGAAAGACGGACAGGTTGTACACATGATAGAACGTCACATGATAGAAGGGCGTCCTGCTCAGATGATAGCACAAAATTTGCTACAAGCTTTCGAGCAGCATTGCTAATACAACAGTATAATAACAGAACATACAGTAGCGGGTGCAAATAGCACCCGTTATTTATTTGTATCTTAGCATCCAATATTTTGCAACTTGCAACAAGGTAAAATCATCATCATCACCGCCCCCTCGGGCTCTGGTAAAACAACACTGGTGAAACGTTTGCTGGCAGCATACCCTGCACTGGCATTTTCTGTATCTGCCTGTACTCGCCAGCCCCGTCCTGGTGAGGTAGACGGTAAAGACTACCATTTCTTTACTGAAGAAGCATTTCAACAACTGATAGCGGAGGATGCATTTGTAGAGTGGGAAATGGTATATACCGGTAAGTATTACGGTACGCTGAAGTCTGAAATGACACGTATATGGAACGAGGGCAAAACCCCGCTGGTGGATATAGATGTAAAAGGTGCGTTGGCTATACAGCAGCAATATCCGCACAACTCGCTGAGTATATTTATACAAGCGCCGTCAATAGAGGAATTACGCAAAAGGCTTTTGCTGCGTGGTACAGAAACCCCCGAAACACTGGAAGAACGCATCGGCAAAGCTAGATATGAGCTTAGATTTGCTCCGCAATTCAACACCATCATTATAAATGACAACCTTGATGTAGCAGCAACAGAACTAAAAGAAACAGTTAACCGCTTTCTGCTTGCTTAATGGCTGCTTATTTTATTATCTTTGATTGTATATGGACGTAACCCACCTTATATTATACATTATAGGCTGCATCGTGCTGATAGGTTTCTTTGCAGGTACGGAAATAGCATTTATATCTGCCAATAAACTAAATATAGAGCTACGCAAAAAACAAGGTACCATATCAGGCAAGATACTGGCCCGCTTCATGGAAAACCCGTCAGAGTTTATAGGTACCAGCCTTGTGGGTTGCAATATATTATTAGTTATCTATGGTTTGCTGATGACACAGCTTACAGAACCCATCCTTAGCCAGCTACCGGCGCCTTTCAATTCAGAATACTTTCAATTACTCATAGATACTTTTATAGCCACCGTTATCATCCTGTTTTTTGCTGAATTTTTACCTAAAGCTATTTTCAGGGCAAAAGCTGATAGTGTATTATCTATTTTCAGCATCCCCATGTTGCTGATGTATTATATACTCTTTCCGTTTGCAAAAATATTTGTTGCCATATCAGAGTTTATACTCAAATACTTGCTGAATGTACGCCTCAAAGATGATCGCCAGGTTTTTAACCGTGTAGACCTTGAAGTATTTGTAAAACAAAGCCTGCATGGCCACGAAACAGATAATGCAGAAGTAAATACAGAACTCTTTGAAAATGCCCTCTATCTGGTGAATGTAAAAATCCGTAAGTGTATGATACCTCGCAATGAGGTAGAAGCCGTGGACATTAATACACCAGTAGCAGAGGTAAGGCAGAAATTTATAGAAACCAAGTTATCTAAAATAATCGTGTACGATACCAAAATTGATAATATAGTAGGTTATGTACACCACCTTGACCTGAATCGTAAACCCGCTAAAATAAAAGACATACTGCACAATATAGCCGCTGTACCAGAAACCATGAGTGCTGTAGACCTGATGAACCGTTTTACAAAAGACCGTAAGAGCATAGCTTGGGTAATAGATGAGTTTGGTGGCACTGCAGGTATCGTAACGATGGAAGATGTGCTGGAAGAAATATTCGGCGATATTAATGACGAGTATGATGTGCAGGAACACGTAGAAAAACAAATATCAGATAACGAATACATCTTCTCGGGCAGGCTGGAGTTGGATTATCTGAACGAGAAATATGGTTTTAGCTTCCCTACAGATGAGTCTGAAACACTATCGGGCTATATCATAGCCAACCACGAAACCATCCCCAAGATGAAAGACCGCATAATTATAGACCGCAATGAATTTGATGTGCTGCTGGTAAGCGATACCCGAATAGAAACGGTGAAAATGAAAATTTTAAAGTAAATTAGTCATACAATCTAAACGAACCATCTATGGCAGTAGCACGTCCTTTCAACCTCAATAAATGGATAGAAGAAAACCGCCATTTACTGAAACCACCTGTAGGCAACCAACAATTATATAAAGATGCCGGCGATTTTATAGTGATGATAGTAGGCGGCCCCAACAGCCGTAAAGATTTTCACTACAACGAGAGCGAGGAATTATTTTACCAGTTTCAAGGAGATGTGGTAGTGCGCATACAGGAAGATGGGAAAATTGTTGATATACCTATCAAAGAGGGCGAAATATTTTTGTTGCCCGGTAATACCCCACACTCACCACAGCGTGGCGAAAACACGGTAGGTTTGGTGGTAGAAAAGAAAAGAGAAAATGCAGAACGAGATGGCTTTATATGGTTTTGCGAAAACTGCGACGAAAAGCTATATGAAGAATACTTTGAACTTACGGATATAGTAAGCCAGTTACCTCCTTTAATGCAACGTTTCTACGGCGATGAAGAAAAACGCACATGTAAAAAATGTGGTACAGTTATGGAGCCACCAACTCCTAAAAAATAGTATATATATCTACGCCCGCTCATGGGCGTTTTTTTATGAAAATAGACAGGTATGATACTTTAATAAATCAGCACAAACAGTTACTTTTGCCCTTGTCATAAAACTAAAACATATACATGGCACACGAAGCACATCACGACAATCATGCACCCGCAGAAGTTAAACCAACTACATCGTTTCGCTCTGCATATTGGTTTGTTATCATCCTTGTATTCTTATTCGTAGCATCGGTAAACTTTGTAAGCGTTATGGGACATGACGAAGAAGCAGGGCATGGTGGCGAACACCATACAGAAGCTGCTGCTGGTCATGGTAGCACTACACACGAAGCTACGACTCATGATGCAGCTGCACCTGCAGAACATCATGCAGACAGCACACACGCTGCTCACTAATCATTACCTTTGCCTTATACACTTTCAAGGCAAAATAGCTGAATGAATATCATCGATACTATAGCCATAACAGGTGCTGCCGGGTTCATCGGCAGCTACCTGACAGGTTACCTGAACCACTTGGGGTTTTACAATCTCATATTGGTTGACGACTTTTCAAAACAACAAAAGCTGCCCAACCTTGTTGGTAAACAATACCAGCAACAGATACACCGTGACGATTTTATACAATGGTGTAACGATAATGTGGGCAAGCTACAAGCCATATTCCATCTGGGTGCACGTACAGATACCACAGAGATGGATTACAGCATTCATAAAAGACTGAATCTAGACTACTCAATAGATATCTGGAAAGTATGTACTGCACAAAACATACCCCTACTGTATGCATCATCTGCAGCTACTTACGGCAATGGCGAACTTGGGTATAAAGACGAACACGATATAGTAGCACGTCTGCAACCGCTAAATCCGTATGGCGTTTCAAAAAACGAATTTGACATATGGGCATTGAAGCAGAGCACTGCTCCACCCTTCTGGGCAGGTGTTAAGTTCTTCAATGTATTTGGCCCTAACGAGTATCATAAAGCAAGGATGGCATCTGTCATCATGCACGCATACAACCAGATACAGGTAACTGGTAAAGTAAAACTATTCCGTTCTCACAACCCGGCCTATCAAGATGGAGAGCAAATACGCGACTTTGTATATGTAAAAGATGTGGTAAGCATGTGTGCATGGCTGATGCAAAACAAACCTGACAATGGCTTGTATAATATAGGCACTGGTAAAGCACGTACATTCAAAGACTTAGTTACAGCTATCTTTAATACCCTGCACCTGCCTGTAGATATTCAATTTATAGATACGCCGATTGATATCAGGGACAAATATCAATACTATACAGAGGCAGATATGGGCAAACTGTTAAATGCAGGTTATAATACGCCATTCTACGATCTTGAAGAAGGTGTTACTGATTATGTAACAAATTATTTAGTTAATACCGCTTATTTTTGATTTTTAAAATATTCAACTGTATGAAAAAACTGATTACAATCGCCGCTGCATTGTTGGTAACAAACATAGCCATCGCACAGGAAGCACAAGGCACCTTTTACGGGCAGAAGTTTGAGCAAGGTCGCTCTATGGATGTAGCACAATTCTCACAAGCCATCAAAGCAACTGAAAAACTGAAAGACATCCGTGTTACAGGTACTATAGAGCAGGTATGCCAGTCTGCAGGTTGTTGGATACGTTTAAAGAACCCGAATGGTGAAAGCATTTTTGTAAAATTTAAAGACCATTTTACCATACCTAAAGATTTGGCTGGTGCAAACGTCGTTGTATATGGCAACGCATCTAAGAAAACCGTTTCTGTAGCAGACCAAAAACACTTTGCGGAAGACGCTGGTAAAAGCGCAGATGAAATAGCGAAGATTACCAAACCAAAAGACGAAGTAAGAATAGACGCATCAGGTATATTGATACAGTAATTATATCAAAGATTTATACAAATAACCATTCAGTAATGAGTGGTTATTTTTTTTGCCCAATACCAATATTGTTAAACTAAAACGCCCCTGCAAAATTGCAGAGGCGTTTCGTTATGTAAGAAGTAAGACTTATTCAGCACTTACTTTACCTTTTGCTTTTGCTACTACTTCTTCCTCAATGTTACGAGGTGCAGGTGCGTAGTGGCTGAATTCCATTACAGAAGTTGCACGGCCTGAAGACAGTGAACGCAACTGTGTAACGTAACCGAACATCTCGCTCAGCGGCACTTTTGCCTTGATAACCTGCAGATTGTTACGGCTGTCCATACCTTCCAGCATAGCACGACGACGGTTAAGGTCACCTGTTACATCACCCATGTACTGGTCTGGCGTAGTTACCTCTACTTTCATAATAGGCTCAAGCAATACTGCTTTTGCTTTGCGGCCAGCCTCACGGAAACCTGATTTAGCACACAATTCAAACGACATTGCGTCAGAGTCAACTTGGTGGAAAGAACCATCAAATATACGAACCCTCATGCTCTCTACAGGGAAACCTGCTAAAGCACCATTCGTCATACAAGATTCAAAACCTTTCTGTATTGCAGGTATAAATTCGCGAGGAATAGAACCACCGAAGATATCATTTACAAACTGGAATTGGCCTTTGCCTTCTTTCAGGAACTCTTCGTCAGCAGGTCCGATTTCAAACTGAATATCGGCAAACTTACCACGACCACCTGTTTGTTTCTTAAATACTTCGCGGTGTTCTACTTTCATCGTGAAAGCTTCTTTGTAAGCAACCTGCGGAGCTCCTTGGTTAATTTCAACTTTGAATTCACGACGCATACGATCAACGATGATTTCAAGGTGCAATTCGCCCATACCCTGCAGGATGGTTTGCCCTGTATCTTCGTCTGTTTTTACACGCAATGTAGGATCTTCTTCTACCAGTTTAGCAATTGCCATACCCATTTTATCAACGTCAGCTTGCGTTTTAGGCTCAATAGCTATCGCGATAACCGGTTCTGGTATGAACATGTTTTCCAATACAATCGGATGTTTCTCATCGCACAGTGTATCACCGGTTTTGATGTCTTTAAAACCTACCGCTGCACCTATATCACCAGCTTCGATGAAGTCAATCGGATTTTGTTTGTTAGCGTGCATCTGCATGATACGGCTGATACGCTCATTCTTACCACTACGCACATTCAGTACATAACTACCTGCATCCAAGTGACCAGAATATGCACGGAAAAACGCCAAACGACCTACAAACGGATCTGTCATGATTTTGAAAGCCAATGCAGCAAATGGTTCTTTCGCATCAGGCTTACGTATCAATTCAGCGCCTGTATCTGGGTCTGTACCTTTAATAGCTTCAATATCAACAGGTGCAGGCAGGTAGCGGATAACCGCATCCAATGCAGTTTGTACACCTTTATTTTTGTATGCACTACCACACAGCATAGGTATAATGCTCAGGTCGATAGTTGCCTTACGCACTGCTTCATGTATTTCTTCTTCAGATATGCTATTGGGGTCTTCAAAGAATTTCTCCATCAGTTTGTCATCGTATTCAGCAACAGCTTCAACGAGTTGCGCGCGCCAGTGGTTAGCTTCTTCTACCATATCAGCAGGTATGTCACCTTCTGTATATGTCATACCTTGTGTAGCGTCATCCCACACGATAGACTTCATACGGATAAGGTCAACTACACCTTTGAAATTATCTTCTGCACCTATTGGTAATTGCAATGGTACTGATTTAGCACCCAGCATATCGCGCACCTGCTGTACTACCATCAGGAAGTCAGCACCGATACGATCCATTTTATTTACGAAACCGATACGTGGTACACGGTAACGGTTTGCCTGGCGCCATACTGTTTCAGACTGTGGTTCAACACCGTCTACCGCAGAGAACAAAGCAACCAAACCATCCAGTACACGCATAGAACGCTCTACCTCTACGGTAAAGTCAACGTGGCCGGGAGTATCAATAATGTTGAATTTGTATTTTTTAGCATCTGCAGTAGGCTTACCCTGTACAGTCGGGAATTGCCAGAAGCAGGTAGTGGCAGCAGATGTGATTGTAATACCACGCTCTTGTTCTTGCGCCATCCAGTCCATGGTAGCAGCACCTTCGTGTACCTCACCTATTTTGTGGTTCACGCCTGTGTAATAAAGGATACGTTCTGTCGTAGTGGTTTTACCCGCATCAATGTGCGCCGCAATACCGAAATTTCGCTGATAGCGTAAGTCTGCCATTGTTAAAAATTATGAATTTGTATAATTACTTTTCTAAAATGAGGTGCAAATGTAGGGAATTTATACGAAAAATATACTTTTTATATACTGTCAGTAACCACGTTATGTACAAAGAAAT
>CALESY010000158.1 GCA_937919945.1 uncultured Chitinophagaceae bacterium
TATAGAGAATAAAAAAAAATAAAAAATATTACGAAATCCTAAAGTTTGACACGATTTTTGCTGTAAAATATTAGTCGAAATAGATTGATATTAGAGTAAATAGTAATGGAACACCCGTTTGTAGTAAAAATACCTCAAATACAGCCAACCCGCAGGCAAGCTGCCCCGCAGTCGGATGTAGCTGATATTCGCGAAATGTTTCGTGAAATAAACCATCGTTATATGGTTTACCAGCCATCTGCCTACTATGCAGCAGTTAAGCGTGGGATGGATATATTTGTTTCTATGACATTCATTCTTTTAGTGATGTCATGGGTGTATCCTATAGTTGCCTTATTAATCAAATTGACTTCAAAGGGGCCTGTGTTCTTTATTCAAAAGCGTACAGGTTATAAAGGTGTAGAGTTTGATTGTTTCAAATTCCGCACGATGTATGTTAATGCTGACTCTGATACTAAGCAGGCTACAAACGGAGATAAGCGTATAACACCCATTGGTAAGATTCTTCGTAAGACACACTTAGACGAAATCCCGCAGTTTTTTAATGTATTACTAGGCGATATGACAATTGTAGGCCCTCGCCCGCATATGCTGTATCATACCAGGTATTACTCTCAATTTATTCCATATTATAACCTTCGCCACGAGGCAGTACCTGGTATTACAGGTATGGCACAGGTTAAAGGATTTAAAGGTGAGATAACAGCAGAGCGGGAACTACGTAAACGTATCCAGTGGGATATATACTATTTGAAAAACCGTAGTATATGGCTTGATATTAATATAATATTTACCACGTTTGCTCAGGTAGTTTCAGAAGCCTTCAACAGCATCCTTAAAAAATAGGATTGTTATTTCTCATTTAATTTCCGGTATTAATAAACATACTACCCGTATTCGGCTTAATTTTATATAGCTAAATACGGGTTTGTTATGTCATTAATACTCACTGCCACCGATTTTTCTGATGCAGCTAATTATGCCTTAGAGTATACTTGTATGCTTGCCAATAATATGAAGGCAGATGTAGTAGTGTTACATAGCTATACTGTACCTGTAAGCGTAGGCGATAACCCTATGCCTATGATGAGTGTTGAAGAATGCAGGCAAATAGCTGAAAAAGCTATGATGCAACTGACAGACAAGCTTACTGTAACTTTTAACGATGTCAACGTTTCGGGGTTGGTGATGTTTGGAGATATTACGGACGTAATAAAAGAATATGCTTCGCAAAACAAACCTTGGCTTATAGTAGTTGGTAATAGCCTTCGCGACGAAGATAGTATGTGGTTTGGTGGTAACCTGATGAGTATGATGCGCAGTTTGCCGCATCCTGTATTGGCAGTACCAGAGGGCTGCCTATACAGCCCGGTCAGCAAAATATGTTTTGCATGTGACTATAAGAAAGAAACAGAAAACCTGCCATTACATACAATTGTCAATATAACATCTACGCTGAAAAGCCAACTGCATGTATTGAATGTTGACCATGACAATACAAACTTTAATACGGATACACCGGAGGTAAGCGAAGTTTTGCACCAGAAACTTGCATCAGCAAAGCCCGAGTATCATTATATTGATAGTGCAGAAACTGATGAAGCTATTGCTCAATTCATTAATACGCACCACATTAACTGGTTGGTTGTTGCTCCGCACAAACATGGCTTTATTGAAAGCTTGTTTCGTAAAAGCCATACAAAGGAATTGGCGAAACATATCAATATACCACTTCTTGCCTTGCATGCAGATTTATGAGTTTGTTATGGTATGAAGTTTTTCTTTCACAACACTGATAAGATGTGGTGCAGAAAATGGCTTAGTAATATATAAGTCTGCACCTAGCGCTAATCCATTATTTACATCATCCGCATCTGCAAATGCGCTTAAAAAAATAAATGGAATACTAGCAGTAAAAGGATTGGCTTTTACTTGTGTTATTATTTTATCGCCATTAATATCCGGCAGCATATAATCACATATTACCATGTCTATGTTGCCGCTCGCAAGTAATTGCAAGCCGGCATATCCATTGCTGGCAAATACGGCATCAATATCATTCATAAGAAACAGTGTCCTTATAACCTCCGAAATCCCCTTGTCATCTTCTATTACGAGGACAGTTCTTTTGTTGCTCATTGTTTATTTATTTAATGTTGGGTATAACAATTGTAAACGTAGTACCTCTTCCCGGTGCACTGTTTACAATTACTTGCCCGTTATGTGTTTTTACAGCATGTTGTACGACCATAAGCCCAATACCTGTACCGGAAATATTACCAACATTTGATGCTCTATAGAATGAATGAAATAGATTTTTTAGTTCCGTTTCGGGTATGCCTATGCCGAAGTCTGTAATTGATATATGTATCTGATCTTCTTTTTTGAAAATATGCAGCTCTGGGTCAGGCCTTCCGGCTGAATATTTAAACGCATTGCTTAATATATTACTGATGGCATGGCGCATCAGGTTACTGTCTACAAAAATTGAACTTACATCATTGTCAATTTTCAAGTTCACACTTCTTCCATCACTAAAGGGTGAAAACTGCTCTTCTAACAAACTATTAATATAGCTAACTGTATTTACATGTTTGGGTGAGTATTTTATTTTGTTGTTTTCTATTCTACCTACTATCAGTAACTCATTTAGTATATCAGTAATCTTATTAACTTCTTTAACTATCCCGCTGGTGAATTTTCTTTTGTCAATTGTTACAGCAGTGTTTGGGTTATTTTCATACATTTCCAATATTTCTGCTGACGACATGATTACAGATAGTGGTGTGCGCAGTTCGTGCGAAGTGATATGTATGAAGTTAGACTTCATATTGTTAAGTTCTTTTTCTCGGTCTATAAGTGTTACCATTTGTTGTTCCTTCTGTATGCGTTCTGTAATGTCTGAGAGCCTACCAGCAACTATATCGCCATCTTTATCTGTATGCCTGTACCAAATACAATAGTCGATATGTCTTATTACTTCAGCTTTATTATCTATAATACGGAATATGCCTTTTTGTGGCTTTCGTTTTAACCTCAATTTGTCAAAAGAGGTATATAGCGATTTTTTGTCTTCAGGATGAACGTGTTTCATGATATAAGATTCATACCTGCGTGGCATGGTATAATCTTCAAGGTTCATTGCTTTCACAAATGAATTGTTATAGAACATAATATCACCTTCAAAACTGATTTGAAAAACACCATCGTTCAATGTTTCCATAAGTGTTTTAAAACGTTCCTTTTCTTCATTTGCAGCTATCTCATGCGTTTTTTGTTCGGTTATATTGATTCCATAGCCAATGACAAATTTCAACAGATTATTGTCGCCGAAAAATGGATAGAAAATGCGTAATACATAGTCTTTTGTCCCGTCGGGTTTTATATTTTCATCTATCCATGATACACTTTTGCCGGTTCTTTTTGCCTCATTAAAGTATGCTCTGCGTTTATCGGCAATAGAAATATCTTTTTCCCTGAATCTGCAATACTCATAATCGTCCTTGCCAATTAACCAATTTCTTATTTCATCGTTTTTAATTGCGGTTTTATTAAGGTACAGGTACTTATGCTCTGCGGAAAATATGGCAATATCAGCAGGTAATTCGTTTAACATCGTGTGATAGAAGTTACGTTGGTTTATCAAATCAAGCTCTTTGTGCATTAATGATGTAACCTGTTCGTAATACCAAACATGGCCTGTTAGTTCTCCGTCTTTTAATAACGGGTGATACTTACGTTTAAAATGTCTGCCATCTGTACTTTCAATAACATCTACACGTTCTGTAGCTGCTATAGGTATCTCTGTTACGTCTTCAATAAATTCATCCGGATTTTTAAAGAATGCTTTTGCTACCTGTGCAGCACCTAAGCAATTATAGCCTTTCATATCCTCGGGCTTACCAGGTATCCCAAATATGTTAAGGAACTTATTGTTCACAAATGAAATGGTCCTATCTGCAGTTTCTACTAATATGCCAGAGTCAAGTGTATTGAATACGGCCTGCATATTATGAGTAATGATGTCTTCTGCTATTGCTATCATGGTTTAACGGGTTAAATAGTTAGCAATTAATTCAGAACGGGATTTTACATCCATTTTCACATATACATTCTTCAGGTGATGGTTTACAGTATGGTAAGAGATATATAGCTTGTCTGCAATCGCTTGATATGCCAAGCCTTCTTTTATCAGTTGTACTATTTCATATTCACGCTCAGTCAGAGCAAATTTTTCTTTAATAGAAACGACAGGCTCTTTTTTATTGAGCATGCCAATCAGTTTTGTCGCCGCAACTGGCGACATATAACTACCATTATTAACCAAAGACTGCATTGTACTGATCGTGTCAGCCATTGTAAAGGGTTTATACAAGTAGCCTTTTGCACCCTTTTCAAATGCCTGCAGAATATGTTCTTCGCTTTGGTCACCCGTCATTATAATTATTGACGTATTGGGAAAACGCTTAAGTAATTTAGGTATTACATCTATACCCAATGTTTCTTTCAGGTGTATATCTAACAGTATAAAATCGGGCACGCAATCAATCACTTTATTCTCAATAGAACTATAACATGGTGCTGAAAATGCTATAAAATAATCCGGCATAGCATCGATATAGCAACAGATGTTATTACGCAGTGCATCGTTATCTTCAAGTATTCCTACAGCATTTAATTTTGATTTGTTCCCCATGATGTGTATTTGTGTTTTTCGCAAATTTCGCAGCTAAATTTTCATGTTAGATATTTTTCACTTTGAATAACATGCGAATAACATGAATGGAGGTTTGATAACAATCGTTTAACTAAATCATGTTCAATTTGTATGAGCTTATTGTGTGTCTTGTTGATTGCCTTGCATACGCTCATTCTCAATGCCGGATTTAATAATTTCATTTAGCATTTTTGCAATACTTTTTGCATGAGTCGAAATGCAAAGTATTATACCTACCGCCGTGTAGGATAGTATGTATAATAGCAGATTACTTACAAATGTATTTCCGGACATAGTCATAATTTAGACATTAGAAAAAAGTATTTTTTCAATGAGCTCAATGGTGCTGATGCAAATTGAGATAAGTAATAATGACAGAACAAGAGAGTAAAAAAACAAATTCACAGTATTGCTGCTTTTGTAATATTTTTTTAGCCTCAATTCTTCGGCATTTACTATTTTCTTACCATCGTAAAAGAAAAATGATTTTACCAGTTTTTTTGCGAAGTATTTATTTTGTCGAAATGCCAGTACCATAACGAACTTTACAGCACTCATTAATATCAGTGCTGTAACAAGGAATGTTATTATACTCATTGGTTTCATACCAGTATTGTTTTCTCTTGACAAAAGTACTTGTACCCTTTTTGGCGCTTATCACTATTATTAGTAGTTTTTTTAGTGTTCAGCAACAGCAGTGCTGATAAATGGTCTGTTTTTTACAAACCATTTCATAATCTTATATTCGCTGGAAATTGGTCCATTAATGAAAAAACTGACTAGGGTTATAGTTGTTATGGCTATTGCGCTATTTGCACAATGTAAAGATGCTGATAATGATAACGCTAATGAACAGGCCGATACTACTACCAATAGCGGAGTATCCGCCCCAGCTCAAATACCTTTTGCCGTGGTAGCAGAATACCCGCACGACAATACTGCATTTACTGAAGGCCTGCAATATGTAGATGGTATAATGTATGAGAGTACAGGATTGAGAGGGAAGTCTGTACTCAGGAAAACAGACTTTAAGACGGGTAAAGAACTGCAACGCGTACAGCTCGACGGCAAATATTTCGGAGAGGGTATTACAGTATTGAATGGGAAAATATACCAACTGACATACGAAGAAAAGACAGGCTTTGTGTACGATGCCAAAACACTAAAGCAAGTGCAAACATTCACCTATGCCAATGAAGAAGGGTGGGGAATGACTAACGATAGCGTTAATCTTATATACAGTGATGGATCGGATGTATTATATTTTATGAATCCGACCGATTTTACTATTGTTAAAAAGATACAGGTGAAAGACCAGTATGGGCCAATTACTGATATCAACGAATTGGAATACATCAAAGGATATATATATGCTAATCAATGGCGTGCGGATATGATTTATAAAATTGATCCTGCAACGGGCAATGTGGTTGGTATAGCCGATATGCGAAACCTACGAAGGCAAACGGGTATTCCGCCACTGGAACAGGCAACTGATGAAACGCAGCCTGAGGTATTGAATGGTATAGCTTATGATGCTGCTGCCAACCGTATTTTTATTACCGGTAAAAACTGGCCTAAGATATTTGAAGTGAAGCTGGATAACTGAGCTCACCTACCGTAAATCTGCAGTCCAAAATACCCAATTCGGGGTATATGATGCGTATACGTCAAATTGCACTTTTGTATACTGCTATGGATAAGCACCTGACAATTTACCCCATTTCTACTGGCGATCAGCTAAACGTTTTTGCTACAGACGAAGTGTCGAGCATACGGGTAATGGATATGAATGGTAACGTGCTGACAGCGGCGGAAAATATATATAATAAACACAAAGTGCTGGATATAGGCAAACTCCCAGGGGCTACATATATAGTAGAAGTAACCTTTCTTGATAAACGTACCAGCCGTTCTGTTTTTGTAAAAATGTAGGCATCAATAAAAATTATTCTCAAAATTTGGCAGTATAAAGTTATTGATCGTAATATTGCAATGAATAGATAAAGAAATGGGCGCAACAAAAACAGATTTATTTACCAAAAAGCAGAATGAGTTGGCTCTGATGGCCAAAGCACTTGCTCATCCTGCACGGATAGCCATTCTGCAGGTATTGGTAAAAACCAATGCTTGTGTATGCGGTAGCCTGGTAGAGGAACTGGGGTTGGCACAAGCCACCATATCGCAACACCTGAAAGAGCTGAAACAAGTAGGGCTGATACAAGGCACCATAGATGGTACCAGTGTGTGTTATTGTATCAATCCCAAAGCGTGGCTGCAGTACAAAGAATTCTTCACGATGTTTTTTAAGGAGTTGCCGGACGGTAATAGTTGCTGTTAACTATTTTTTTGTCTTTATTCATCGCAATATTGCAATAACACAATAAATTAGCGTTATGAAAAATCAAATGCAGGTTAGCAATTGCTGCGACACTACGAACGACTGCTGCGGTGGTAATACGGATTGTTGCGAGGGCATGGGTTGCTGCTAAGCTAAAAAGTCGGGCAGTGTGAGACGCTGCCCGACTATATATACTTTTCATACACAGTAAAAACAAGATAATATGCAAACGGAACAAGAATTGAAAGAATTAGTAAGGCAAAAGTATAGCGAAATAGCCTTACAGGATAAAGAAACGAATATGAGTAGCTGCTGTGGCAGTGGTGGATGCAGTACAGAGGTGTATAACATCATGAGCGATGACTATACCAAACTTGAAGGGTATAATGCCGATGCTGATTTAGGACTGGGCTGTGGGTTGCCAACGGAGTTTGCACAGATAAAAGAAGGCGATACCGTCATTGACTTAGGTAGCGGAGCAGGTAATGATTGTTTTGTAGCACGTAGGGCAACGGGGGAAAAGGGTAAAGTAATAGGCATAGACTTTACAGAGGCTATGGTAGAAAAAGCCAGGGCAAACGCGGAGAAAGTAGGGTATAACAATGTTGAGTTCAGGCAGGGAGATATAGAGAAAATGCCTGTTACAGCTAATGTGGCCGATGTTGTCGTAAGTAATTGTGTACTGAATCTTGTACCGAATAAAAATGGGGTGTTCAAAGAAATATATCGTGTCCTGAAACCCGGCGGGCACTTCAGTATATCAGATGTTGTGTTGGTAGGTCATTTACCCGAAAAGCTGCGCAATATTGCTGAAATGTATGCTGGTTGCATCAGCGGTGCAATACAAAAAGAAGAGTATTTGGGCTTGATACAAGCTAATGGCTTTACGGACATCACACTACAGAAGGAAAAAGCTATAATTGTTCCGGATGATATATTGAATCAGTACCTAAGTGCAGAAGATATTGCAGCGTTTAAGGCAAGCGGTACAGGTATATATAGTATCACAGTGTTTGCTCAAAAACCTCTTACAACTACCTGCGCACCGGGTAGTGGCTGTTGCTAAACTGATAAATATACCCGATATGAAAATTGCATTATTCTCCGATATTCATGCCAACTTGCCGGCACTTAACGCGGTACTTGCAGATATTGATAATCGCCAACCAGATGCGGTCTATTGCCTGGGAGACCTTGTAGGCTATAACATTTGGCCAAACGAAGTGATTGCTGAAATAAGAAAGCGTGGTATACCTACTATTGCCGGTAACTACGACTTTGGTATAGGGCGCAGCAGCGACGATTGTGGCTGTGCATACAAAACAGATGAAGACAAAGCGCATGGCAAAGTGTCTATAAGCTATACCAACGAAATAGTGGGTATAGACGAAAGGACATATCTCAGAACATTGCCGGCACACATAAGGGTGGAATATAAACTGAATGATGATATAGCAAACCTGCTACTGGTGCATGGCAGCCCCCGAAAAATAAACGAATACCTTTTTGAAGACAGGGATGAAAAAAGCATGCTTCGCATTATGAAAGATGCAGATGCTGATATCATGTGTTTTGGACATACACACAAACCATACCATAGAGTAGTAAATGATGATACTGATGGGGTAATAAAATACAGGCATGCCATTAATATAGGTTCTGTAGGTAAACCCAAAGATGGAGATGTAAGGGCTTGCTATGCCATATTGCACATAGACGAAAATTATGGAACTGCCAGTGAAAAAGGCTTTGAGGTAGAATTTGTGCGGGTAGAATATGATGTGGAAACTGCAGCAAAAGCAGTAGAAAACAGTCCATTGCCAAATGCTTATGCAGATATGCTACGTAAAGCCTATTAGCAGTTTATGAAGAAGATATTACTTACAGTATTTGCTTTCTGCGGAGCAGTTATAGTATACGCACAAAGCCTTAATCATATTGGTGTTTTTCCAACTATAGACCATAGTGGTACTATAAATAATAAGCTGGATTATAGCTTCTATTATTTTGCACAACTACATGCATATAACGATGAGGTAAATAACCAAACAGAACCTACAGGGTTGTTTGTATTTTATAGCGAACAGGCACTGCATTATAAACTCAACAAGATGCTTACCCTGTCAGGCAGCTATGTGTATGAGCGACAATATCCGTTTGAGAATAATTACCGAAACGAGAATCGTTTTTATGTGCAGGCAACCTATAAATATCCACTGAATAAAGCGAGCATCAAGCATAGATTGCGTTTTGACGGACGCTTTGTACAAAACAGGCTTACAGGAGAAACGCCATTTACACATAGGATCCGTTATTTAGCAGGCATCAGCTTGCCTGTTGGCAAAAAAGATAAATGCTATTTTACTGCATACAATGAGTTTTTCTTTAACACGTACAAAGGTGCTACCGTTAAATATGCAGAAAACTGGGCGGCAGTAGCTATCGGCATAAAGACAGGCAAGAATAGTAGCGTAGAGGCTGGGCCATTGTATATATTCTGGGTAAATGACAACATAGGTACGCTTAACAATTTTTATTATTTACAAGTGGCGTGGGTATCACACATCAACTTCAATAAAAGACAACAGTAATGAAAAGATACATAGCAGAGTTAACAGGCACATTTGCACTTGTGTTTTGTGGCACAGGGGCTATTGTTATTAATCAGCAATCGGCTGGAGCTATTACACATGTAGGTATCGCCATTACTTTCGGTTTTGTAGTAATGGGGATGATATATGCTTTAGGCAATGTATCTGGAGCGCATCTGAATCCCGCAGTTAGTATTGCATTTGCAGTAGCTAAAAAGTTTAAAGTCAAAGAAGTGCTGCCATACATTATAAGTCAATTGGCTGGTGCGATGCTGGCAAGCGCATTATTGAAAGTACTCTTCCCGGAAAATGCAATGCTAGGAGCTACACTGCCATCGGGTAGCGATATGCAATCCTTTGTATTGGAAATACTGTTAACATTCTTCCTGATGTTGGTAATACTGAATGTGGCACATGGCAGCAAAGAGCAGGGCATGTTTGCAGGCTTAGCTATTGGTGGCGTGGTATTGCTCGAAGCCATGTTTGCAGGCCCTATATGTGGTGCATCAATGAATCCAGCACGCTCTATTGCTCCTGCATTGATGAGCGGTAATTTACAATCTATCTGGATTTACATTGCAGCACCAGTAATCGGTGCTATAGCAGCAGTACCACTGCATCATTATTTTAACACAAAAGACGCATGAAGAAACTACTATTTGTTTGCATTGAAAACAGTAACCGTAGCCAGATGGCACAGGCATTTGCATTGATGAGCGGAAAGGTAGAGGCATATAGCTCTGGTTCTAAACCATCGGGTATTGTAAACCCCAAAGCTATTGCAGCCATGCATGAGTTGGGATATGACCTCGCTAAACACACCAGCAAATCTCTGGATGAAGTAAAAGATTATGCACCTTTTGATGCTGTGGTAACAATGGGCTGTGGCGATGCATGCCCGTGGATGCCGGCTAAGCAGCATATAGACTGGCAAATACCCGACCCGCGAAACATGGAACCTGAAGAATTTAATACAGTGCGCGATATGATACGCGATAAAGTAAATGAACTGATAGCATCACTGAGCTAAAAGCAAAAGGCGCGCCTTACTCGGAAGGTGCGCCAATCGCTAAACGTATGAAACACTAAATCGTAGCCTGAATCGCCATTTGTAATGGAATAGCCTGAAAGAAAATGCGAGATTTCTGGGTTTGTTTAGTAAGCTTCTCATAAATCATCTTTTTTGCCATTATCAAATTCTTCATTGCTTGCTTCTGCTAATATAGACGTTGCAATAATCATACCCGTTGGTATAGTTTTGTTATAATAATGTAAAAGAAAAAGCCCCTTTCAAAGGGGCTTCAGAATTGTAATAATAATGTCGTAATTAATCACCTTCAGTTACAGGTATTATTATTTCATAGCTTTGGTCTGCAGTAATTGTAACGGGTTTGCCTGCCTCCACTTTCAGTTGAATATCAGGGTCCCAACCAACGCCGTATATATAGTATTTACCTTTTTTCAATCCGGTAAAGTTGGCTGAGGGCTTCCCATCTGCAACAGTACATTTCAGCGAGTCGTCGTACTGGCTGGGGTTGAAAGTTGGTGAAGGCAAATCATTGGTATTGTACTTAATGTACATGGTACATTCGTTAATGAATTTACCGTGATGTCTGGGTATTGCAATGATATTGGCATTGCCACCCTTACCTGCAATCTCTGCCGATTCTTTTCGTTCGCAAGAAGAAAAGCTAAGCGTGCTTATTGCCGATGCTATAATTAATAATCTGCTGAAATTCATATACAATACTATTATTCCAAAACTACTGAACTCAAACTTATCATATTAGCATAGTTGTCTGCTACTGTTTTTGATGTGGCATTTACACTCATCAGGTTGCTGTTTGCAGCAATCGTTATGTTGCCTGGTGCAAACCACTTCAATACGTCTGCTTTCAGTTTAATGCTCAATTCTTTAGCAGATGAAACCTCCATTGCCTGAGGAAATGTAATGGTAACGGTACGCAATGAGCTGTTAGCACCAGTAAAACCGCCAATGTGGTGTACAAATTTTTTATCGGTTGTAGTAGCAGCGGGCGATGAGCCTTCCAGTTTAGCCATGATGTAGCCTGTAGTCCAGCTCCAAAACATACCTTTCGCCGGGTCTAAGGCACCTGTTTGTGCACCGCTTGTGTTTCTTGCTTCATCCACACCTATCATGAAGCTGGCACTGGTGTAGCTGCCTTTTGTTACATTTTTCAAATGAAAATGGCGGGAAGCTGCTACGTCAGCTTCTACCAGATGATAGCTTTCAGGCTCAACATATTCAGTGCCATCAGCTTTCTTTAGTTTGATGTTAGTGATGTAGTAGTTAAACTTCGATACGGTAAACGATTCACCTGCCGCGTTTGTGTAATTACCCGTATTGAGTACTAAATCGGTACTGCCGACAACATTTGCAAACTCAAAGCCTACTTCGCCATTACCGGTTGTAGGTGTTGGAGTAGGTGTTGGAGTAGGGTCGGGCTTTCTTTCGCATGAGCTTAATGTCAATGCAGTCAGTGTACTTAAAGCCAATATTTTTAATCCTTTCATAAAAATCATTTTTATTCAGTTAATAAATAAGACAAGATTGATGCCATTTATGGTTGGCTAACCAGATTAAGTTCTTTTATGCCATTGTTACCATCGTGGTCTATTTCTCCTGTTATTAGAAGTAACAGGTTTGTAGAGTCTGTAAGGGTATTTATCCAGTATTTTTTAAAACTAACTTCATTATTATGAGTATGTTCATAGTATGCGAACAATTCTTTGTTTTGCTCCTTGTTTTTAAGAACTATACTATACCCGTGAAGGTTGCTTATATAACTAATTTTACCCTCTAACCATACAGTATCACGATTATGGATATATTGTCCATCATATAAAGAACTAATATTTATTTTTACTTTATTAGGTTGGGGGGTGTAATTATCTTTTTGACACCCTGAAAACGCAATAAATAAAATTATAACCGTAAAATGTTTAAAAAGTTTCATTGAATTGTAATAGAATAATCAAAAAAAGTATAACAATCCTATATCGTATCTGCTAATAGCCTTTACATTGCCTTTTGCATAATTGTGCCATATGGGTATAGCATAGTTAGTTTGCAGCCCAATTCTTTTATGAAAAAGCTGTATACCGATGTTTGTGTAACTTATATAACCTCCGGTATTACGATCAAGCCATTTTTGACTATAGTTATTGTAGTCATGTAAGGCTAAATCGTATCTAATACCGACTTGTGGTTGCAGTGCCCAATTACCTGTTTTATACCATAAAAAACCAGTAATGCCCATGCTAAACCTATTACCATACTTGTAGTTTGAACTTGGCGTAGTTATAACGTATGATACATCGGTATTGACACCTGATTTATTGTTTCGGATAGTATAATTACCACTCAACACAATATCCCAACTGCCAGTACCAGTTTGCAGGTTTAATGCGTTGCCGAGTGTTGCAGTTTTATTCATGTTAGCAGTAGGTGCTTTTATGCCCGCGCCAGCCAGCAATAGATGCTTAACGTTCTTTACACTATCAGGAGTCCGGACAATAGTACCCATAGCCAACAGGCTGGCATCTCCCATCCCACGTATGGAAATACTGCTTACATCAGTTTGCTGGTTGTTATATTGATAAGGTACGAATGCAAATAATTGCAGTCTGTTACTGATGTTTACTTTGCCCCATATTTGTACAGTCTGGTAGTATTCTGAACTGTTTTGAGATGGCATGCCCTCAAAAACAGACGGATGTACGCTATTAAAACTTCTGTATTGATACTGTATCCCTACAAAATGTTTATAGTACTGTGGTAATATCCCTAAAGACTGATTGTTACTAACTGCTCCGCATACATCACATGCTACTGAAGTGTAGTATGTAAATACTAACGCAATTGTAGTTATGAACTTCATAACGCAGGTTTATTAAAAAAATAATATTCAGACGATAAGCAAGCATAAATCCTGCTGTATCGCCCTAAATAGCAAATGATAAAGGCTACAGATCATGTAAGCGACGGAGGATGGAAAATATCTGTAATTGGCAGGTAGCCAGTAGTAGCAGAATAGAAATCAGTGTATTGCTCAGGTTGTTCTGAGTATACAGATGTATATATATTTTTTTCAACAGGTATGAAATCTACCCATTCAATCTGTGATGATTTTGTTTTATTGTCTTGCTGTGTATTTTCTGTTTTATTCAGTTGTTTGCGCAAATAACATTTGCCGTTACATTTCAACTGAGGACGCGCTTTATTTTCACAGAGCACCTTAGCAACATACGTTTTATTGATTTCGTACCATGTCATCATACTCAACTTGAGTACGCACTGTGCGCTCATGCATAGTAGTAATGATATAGCAAGGAACTTTTTCAAACTGATGTAAAGTTACTGTATATAGCTAATATAAATAGCCATAAAAAAGCACCCATTCGGGTGCTCATAATATATTATTGAATTACTAAATTTTAGGTACATTCATCTGGTCGTGCAGATTTTGCAAACTGATAAATACTTTCTGATCTTCTTTAAGGGTATCTATTATTATATGTCTGGCCTCACCAAACAAGCTATCTTTTGGCGGATATTGACCTAATGCCCTGCCTTTTACATAGAAATAGTAATTGCCGCGTTTCAGGCTATCAAATACTACCATCGGCCTGCCGTTTTGCATTTTAATATTGCCACTGTCATCAAACTTCATGTCTATTGGGAGTGTAGTGCTGTTATATTTTATGTAGATGGTACCAGTGTCTACATCTTTCTGGTAGTGTTGGGCTGTAACCATCAATCTTGTATTACCACCTTTACCGGCTACGGGAGCGGCAGGGTCAGCAATAAACTCATTTTTCCTTTGGCAGCCCACAATAAGTGATGCTGCAATTAAGCCGTAAAAAATATGTTTGGTACGCATAATGTTTAAAGATATAATTTGTTTGGATTTTTTAAAAGATAAAAGGGTAAAAAAGTTTTCGTATTTATATAGGAATAATGTAAATTATGCCCTCCGGACAGTTGAGATGCAGATGAATACTATTAAATGTGGACTATCAATACTGGTGATGTTGCTTATTGCAGGCAACGTGAATAGCCAAACGGCAGAGGTCCGTTTAGTTGCCCAAAGCACGCATGGGCACAATGGTACAGCATACTATATTAGTGATACAACAGCGTATGTATATAGCGGCGCACGAGGCAGCAATATGGCAACCGGCGTGCATTTGTATGATAGCAGCATGTATTGGTCAATAATAGCTGGTGTGCCTGTGCAGCGCAATAAATGGCAACGCAGCTACGACGCTAATAACCGAATAGTTACACACACAGCATTTATATATACAGGCACAGTGTGGCGTAATACTGTAAAATATGCTTATAGCTATCTGTCCGGTAATGCATACGATAGTGTGTATGAATGGCGTTGGGATACGACTGCTGCAATATGGAACTTAAAACGAGTACAGGTTTATTCTTATAAAGCAGGCAATATAGACACTATACATTGGCTGAAACCCGGTCCTGGGGGATTGGTAAAAGAGGGGCATGATATTTACACTTACACAAATGGAAGTATAGCATCACATACACTACTCATGCGCAATGACAGTATGATGCAATGGGATGAATGGCAACGTGAGCTATATAACTACAATACTGCCGGGCGATTGGATACATATACTGTTTACAGGATTGATTTCGGGACATTACAAACACTTCCAGCTTCCAGAGAGGTATTTCAGTATGGTGCTAACAATATGGTCTCATCTCACTGGTATTACAATTGGTTTGCACCTGCATTACGCTGGGAGGGAGATTATTGGCACTACTATTCTTACAACAGTAATAATACCATTGACATAGAAACCGTAAACTACTGGGATATGATGGTACAACAATGGGGACCCCAAAGCAGGTTTTATTATTACTATGATGCTAACCAAAACACAACAGATATTGTTGAAATGCGGTTTGTGTATCCTAACTACGAGAACTATGTGAAGCAAACATGGGTTTATAACAATAAGAATAATCCTGAACGATACAGCAAATATTACTGGATAGCAGCAACTGCATTTTGGATGCCGGAACAAAGTACAAATTCGCGTGTCAACTATTATTATGAAGATGATAATACGTCAATAGACAATGTTTCAACCGTAGCTGATGATTGGGTCTTATACCCCAACCCCGCAACAGGTAGTATAGTAACGCTCTCTGCAAAAAATGCAGCTAATTACGATTGTAAAGTGCTGCTAACTGATATACAAGGGCGACTGTTGGGGAAATATGATATGCAGCGTGGTGATAAAATACTACAAATTCCTGTCGGGCAATTACTGCAGGGTATTTATATGCTTCGCATACAGTTTGCAGACAAAGAAATGACAAAAACTTTAAGTATTGCCCGTTAATAAACTGTAGCTTTGAAGCTTTGTAAGGTGTTATGTTTCAAAAAATTGTAATTGTTATTGCTGTTTTGGCTATATCTGTGGGGATATCTTCATGTTGTAAAAAGAGGGTGGTGTGCGATGGTGAATCCCTGAATATTGCATTTACAGGTTTCGACAGAAGTACTATACGTACTGTCATTTTAAAACGATATGTCAGAGGTGATAAGGAGAGGAAAAAAGCACTGGACTCTACGCAACTTGTAAATAACCGTCCTGTAACCGTTACCGGTAAACCAGATACATCATGGTTGTCAGACTATACCATTACTTCAGCAGGGCCTACATCTGTTCGTTATGGCAATGATTGGGTTTTACAGCTTACATCATCAGGTCAAACTTTTTTGATAGCTGACATATTTGAAGGAGATAACCGATATACAACAGCCCCATGTCGTGATGGTGATACAAAGTGCACCAATAACCTGCGCTCTTATTCCATTGATGGTTTTTGGGTAGAGAGTAACAAGTTGTACATCAAAAGATAATTTTATAATTTATTAATGAA
>CALESY010000159.1 GCA_937919945.1 uncultured Chitinophagaceae bacterium
TAAAGGTGCCATAATAATTTTATCGTTTTTAGTTAATGTATAAATTGTTTATTACAGAAAAGCCTCCAATGGAGGCTTTTCTATTTGTAGTACATGAGAATTGTGTTTTATTAATTCTTAGCTAAAAAGTATGCTGCGAGTATTTAACTTTTCTAATAAAACTGTAATCGGATGACAATAATAGTTATTATTAAAATGAGGTTAAATCATTTCGAAGAATTACATCATCAGGTTTTAGTAGCAAACCTTAACGTAGATTTGTGCGTCTGATCTTAAGTAATCATAACTACAATTCAATATTCATTATGAAAAAATTACAACTTATTAAAAAATCAATCTTTGTATTTCTACTGCTATTAACTGGTTATACAACTTTTGCTCAATCTTTAGCTATGCCGGCGCACTCCTCAATATATACAGGGTTTGCTCGGGGCTATTGGTTTACTGCACCGGTGTCTTTTACTATAACAGGTTTAAGGGTGCCGACAGATGCAGGCACAGGACCGCAGTACATACAGGTGATGAAGTTAAATACGACTCCGCCAATTGCTTTTACTGCTCAATCTTCAAACTTTACTAACCTTTTCTATATATCTGGTGCAACAAGTGGTACTATAGTACCTACTTCAATTTCAGTTAATGCTGGTGATGTGATTGGTATATTGGGTGCAACAGGCGGTACAGGGCAAAGTTGCTCATATCATAACGGTACTATTTATTCTACATTATTAGCAGGATTCCCTGTTACACTGGCCAGGTTTGGTTATCAAGGTTCTATAAATACAGGTGCTGCTCCTTTGTACTGGGGTGAAGCTTCAACCACTGCAGGACAAATTGGTAGGGTAGAGATGTATTATTCTGTTGGCCCGCCATGTCCGGGTACTACTGGGCGTATTATAAATAATGTAACATCAACAGCTGCTACATTTAGCTGGAATGCAGTTTCAGGTTCTGTGGGTTACGACTATGTCGTAAAAACAGGTGCAACGCCTCCTGTTGCCGGTATTATAAATATCACTGCTACAACTGCCAGCGTAACGGGCCTTACTCCATCTACATTATATTATTTATTTGTCCGTAATAAATGCAGCGCGTTCAATAATTCTTCATGGGATACACTTTCGTTTATTACTAATCCACCGTGTTCCGTGCCATCAGGTTTTGCAGCAAATAATGTAGATTCTAACAGTGCATTAATTTCTTGGACACCTGTAACAAGTGCAACAAGTGGCTATCAGTATATTGTGAAAAAAACAAAGTCATTACCTACTTCTGCAACCGGGTTAACAAATACAGCATTGAATAGTGTACAGCTAACAGGTTTAGATAATGGTACCGTATATTATGTTTTTGTAAGGTCTAAATGTGCTGGTAATGATAGTTCAGGGTGGTCTTTAGATTCATTTTACACACCAATACCCTGTCGTAGACCTGTTTTAGCACTCGGGCACTTAAGTAGTAACAACTCAGTAGTTTATTGGTCGCCGGTACAAACTGCAATTGGATATGAATATTATTTGGGCCCTGTTACTACTATACCAGCAAATGGTACACCTATTGTTACGCCTTCTATTCAAACCCCATATTTGCAACCAAGTACTTCTTATACTATGAACGTAAGATGTATGTGTAATGATAGAGGTGTAAAAACAAGTTCTCAATGGTCATCATTAGACTTCACTAGTGAGCCTCCATTAAGTGTGGGTAATGTTACTAATAATAAACTGGCTCTTGATATATTCCCTAATCCCGTTAAAAACAGTATGACCATTAAACTGAATAGCATTATCAATGGCAAAGCATCTATCATTATTAAAGATCAGAAAGGTGCTGTTGTTAAAACACATACAATAGAACAAACTACAACAACAGTAGATGTAACCGGATTAGCAGCAGGCATTTATATACTTCAATACGCAGATGCTGAGAATAACTTTACTACTAAGTTTACGAAAGAGTAATAGATAGTAATACCTAACAATAAAGCCGTACAATTTTGTACGGCTTTATTGTTAGATGCAATTAGGGTATTATTACTATATCCATTCTGCAGATGCTTGTTGTAATGCATCAGTATTGCCTGTAAGTTCAGCCAACCTTTCCATAACACGCTCAACCAAAGCATCGGGGCAAGAAGCGCCGGATGTTATCATAACGCGCAATGGTCGTTTAGAAGGCAGGTAGTTATTAGTTTCTATTTCGGTATGTGTATGCAAATCAAAGTGTTTGATAACTGAGCCTGATATAAGGCAGTTTTCATCTTTGATGAAGTAAGTAGGTAATTTTATTTCACACAATTCAACTAAGTGCGATGTGTTGGAACTGTTATATCCGCCAATGACAATGGCAATATCTGCATCTGTTTCCAGCATTCCTTGCACAGCACTTTGGTTGTCATTGGTAGCATAGCAAAGCGTATCTCGTGTATCGGCTACATAATCACCAATGTTTTCAGTGGTTGGTTTGTAATGAGTTATCATTACCTGTTTCAGATAATCTGCAATGCCTTGCGTTTCGCTGGCAAGCATCGTTGTTTGGTTTACTACACCTATGCGTTGTAGGTCTTTGGATACATCAAATCCATCAGAGTATTGGTCATTAAAATCAATATAGAATTGATTAGCAGGTAGTTCTCCTGTAATGTATTTTGCAAGTTGTATGGTTTGTGCCATATCTTTTACAACTACGGTATGTGTGTTAGCTTGGCTGTGAGAGAACGTAGCCCTTGTTTCTTCATGATTAGGCTTGCCATGTACAATGATGGTATAGCCATCCTTGCCTATTTTCTCTGCACGATTCCATACTTTCTCTACAAAGGGGCAAGTAGTTTCATATCGGCTGGGTTCTATTCCTTTATCTCGTAGTGTTTTTTCAAGTTCCAACGTAGTGCCGAATGCAGGTATCACCACAATGTCATCAGATGTTAGTTCATCCCACCCCATCAACATATTACCTTTGGTGTCCATAATGAATTGTACACCCAGATTTTGCAAGTCGGCATTTACACCTGGGTTATGTATCATTTCACTCAGGAGGAACACACGTTTCTCAGGATTTTCTGAAACAGCCCTGAATGCGATTTCTATCGCATTTTCCACCCCATAGCAAAAACCGAAATGCCTTGCCAGAATGATTTGTAAAGACCCTGCCTCCAATACGGTTGGGGTAAAGTCTTTCTTCATCTTATCTGCCAGCTTGCGTTTCTGCTTAATGGCTGTAACAAGCGTACTACGATAATGTACAGGAACGTCAAAAGATTTCATTGCGTTGCAAAGTTACGCTTTAGGCAGTTATGAAATGTATTATGTATAGTGTTGCTTAGCTACGTAGCTTGGTAACTTTCACATTCATACCAGGTTTAGCCTGCATCAGACCCGTAAGGATAACTGTGTCTCCGGCTGTAAGCCCCTGTATAATTTCTACCTTATCGCTGGTGCGTTGGCCTAATTTTACAATTGTCAGGTCTATTTTACCGTCTTTTATTCGCGCTACTTTTTTGTCTTTGGTAGTTGGTATCACTGCTTGCGATGGTATGAGAATAGCATTTGCCTCACTTTTCAACGGTATAGTTACATTAGCAAAAGAACCGGCTATCAACTTGCCATCTGCATTGGGTACTACTGCCCTTACTTTTATTGTACGTGTTCCTGCTTCTGCACCTGCGTCTATAGCGGCTATTTTACCAGTCAAGGTATCTGTTTTGCCAGTTACTGAAAAGTACACTATATTGCCCGTTTGTATAGATTTCATGTATTGTTCAGGTACATTAAAATCTACTTTGAGTTGTTGTGTTTGTTGCAGGGTTGTAATAATGGTAGCTGGTGAAATAACAGCACCCTCGCTGATATTCCGTATGCCGATAGTGCCGTCAAATGGTGCAATAATACGCATGCTTCTAAGTTGTGCTTCTGCAAATGCAATATCGGCATTAATAGACGCAATTTGCGTTTCGGTGGTTTCGTAGTCTTGCTTACTGATGCCGCCTATGTTTAATAATTCTTCCTGACGCTTTAGTATGCTTTGTTGCAGTTGGCGCTGCGATTTCAGTTTTTGCAGTTGTGCTTTTATTTCACCATCGTATAACTGCACTAATACTTGTCCTTTTCGCACCTTGCTGCCTTCTTTGAAGGTTATATCCGTTACCCTGCCAGATATTTCGGGGTGTATGTCAATTTGTTCGTTTGCCAATAAAGAGCCGCTGGCAGCAAATTCTGTGCTGAAAGATTGTGCATTGGCAATGTATGCTTCAGCTTGCAAACTTTTGGGTTTGTTTTTTGCACCTGTACTCTCATCACCACTGTTATTGCATGCAGCAACAGCGGTCATTAATAGTAATAGTGTTAAACTGTGTTTTTGGTATGCCATGCGCGCTCCTTTCATGAATTATTCAGAAATTGTGTAGCAAATATATTGATAACTGCGCACGCAACATGCAGGAAACGCATCATAAATGGTATTGGTACTATAAGCAAAAACTAATCGTATTAGTCATCCTACTACTATTGGCTATAGCAGGTACATGGTATTTGTCTGATTGTTCGTGTCATGCAGATATGTATAATGAGTATGTGTTTCAGCCTTTTCAGCTATTTCGCAACCTTATATTCGGTAATATCCCATTCAGCATTGGCGATGTTATGTATGTATCCTGGGGTATTGGCTTGCTGTTACTTATTGTGCGATGGATATATTATCTCTTTCATATGCAGTCTCACGCGACAACGCTCAGATATGCAATAATAAAAGCGTCGCTAAAGCTTTCAGTATTGTATTTGTTGTTTATGATAGGTTGGGGAGGTAATTACTATAAAGAGCCATTGGCAGAATACTGGCAATTAGAAAGGCAAGACTGGAATGACAGCTCTATTATTGCATTTGACAAGTATTTAGTGCAACAACTAAATGCGATGGCTCCATACTATAAGCACTATAGGTTTAAAGAAGTAGCGCGTAAAGCTAAAGCATATTACAAGCAACATACAGATTGCTATCACAATGCTAAGGGACTTGATGCTAAGCCTTCACTATTTGGCAATTGGCTGCAATATATGGGTGTACAGGGGTACTATAATCCTTTTACGGGTGAAGGTCAGGTAAATAAAGGAGAGTTGCACTTTATGCTTCCATATATTGTGAGTCACGAAATCGCGCATCAGGTGGGTGTAGGTGCTGAAGACGATGCTAACTTGCTAGCTTATGCTTTAGCTGTCAATTCACAAGATAGCAGCTTTATGTATTCTGCATATCTCAACTTATGGCTGTATACTCACATGCAATTGCGTATGCGTGATACAGTAGCTGCCAATAACATAAAAAAAGAATTGAACCCAATTACCCTGTTGCACCTGAATGAATTGCGCAAACAACGTAGAAAATACCGCAGCAAATTGGGCGCATATACCGGCGATGTATATGACCAATACCTGAAGCTGAATGGACAGAAAGATGGTATAGAAAGTTACGACAAAGTAACAGTCAGTGCATGGCTTTGGGAGCTGAAACGAAATGGTAAACTGGGTAAACTATATATTCCTTAGCCCTTATATTCGCCCCATACATCTCGAAGTGTATCGGCTATTTCACCCAGTGTACATAGGCATTCTACAGCTTCAATTACAGCCGGCATAAGGTTGTCAGTACCTTGTGCTTTTTCCCGAATAACGGCAAGGCATGCTGCCGCCTTTATATTATCCCGTTTTGAACGCAAGGCTTTCAGCTTTTCGCTCTGTAATAAGCGTATTGAGTCGTCAATTTTCAACAGTGGCGTATCGTTGATTTCTTTAGCTGTAAACTTGTTTACGCCAACTATTATCTTTTCGCCCGTTTCTATGGCGGTGTTGTATTTGTATGCACTTCGTGCGATTTCTTCCTGTATAAAACCCTGTTCAATAGCCTTTACGGCACCGCCCATTGCATCTGTTTTCTCTATCAGTTTCCATGCAGCAGTTTCTACATCATTTGTCAATTGTTCTACATAATAAGAACCTGCTAAAGGGTCAACTGTGTCAGTTGCGCCACTTTCAAAGGCTATTATTTGTTGTGTGCGCAATGCTATCGTTGCGGCTGCCTCTGTAGGTAACGACAATGCCTCGTCATACCCATTGGTATGTAATGATTGCGTGCCGCCTAATACAGCACTCAATGCCTGTAGCGATACACGTACGATGTTGTTTTGTGGTTGTTGTGCGGTAAGCGTGCTTCCACCGGTTTGTGTATGAAAACGTAGCATTTGCGCTTTAGGGTCTGTAGCGCCCAGTTCTTTGGTAATATGTGCCCACATACGTCGTGCAGCACGAAACTTAGCTACTTCTTCAAATATATTATTGTGCGCGTTGAAGAAGAAAGATAGGCGTTGCGCAAATACATTGATGTCAAGCCCTTTTTCTATAGCTGCTTTCAGATAGGCCTTGCCGTTGGCGAGTGTAAATGCTAATTCCTGCACGGCAGTAGAGCCTGCTTCACGTATATGGTAACCGGATATGGAAATGGTATTCCATTTTGGTACTTCTTTACTGCAATACTCAAATATATCAGTAATGATACGCATAGATGGTGCAGGTGGATAGATGTATGTGCCACGCGCAGCGTACTCTTTCAATATGTCGTTTTGTATGGTGCCCGATATCTTTTTAATATCAGCCCCTTGTTTTTTTGCAAGGGCTATGTACAGCGATAGTAATATGAAACCTGTGGCATTGATAGTCATGGAAGTAGATACATCTTGCAGGTTGATGCCTTTAAAAAGTATCTCCATGTCTTCCAGCGAATCTATCGCTACACCCACCTTGCCCACTTCTCCCTCACTCATGGCGTGGTCGGAGTCGTAACCTATTTGTGTAGGCAAGTCGAAAGCTACTGACAAGCCCATCACGCCTTGACTCAATAAATAATGATAGCGCTTGTTGGATTCTTCTGCAGTACTGAAACCCGCATACTGGCGCATCGTCCATAGCCTGTCACGATACATAGCAGCATGTACGCCACGGGTAAATGGAAACTCGCCTGGCATTTCCGTCATAGCAACGGGTTGGCAATACACTTGTTTTATTTCTATGCCCGAATCAGTAACAATCTTCTTGTCGTTCACTATCGTTGTTTTTTATTTGCAGTATAGACACTATCCCATAGCACCCATATGCAGGATGCGTTTTGCTTCTTCATTGATGATTTGCAGAGCA
>CALESY010000160.1 GCA_937919945.1 uncultured Chitinophagaceae bacterium
GCTATTTTGAAAGACATATCCGTGAGGTGAAGTTGTTGTATTCTATCAAGCCTGAAGTTTCTGTAGCCGTTACGCAAATGGCACCATGCTACCAAATGCCAGTAATTGTTTACATAGTATATACCCACAGGCTCTATAGTACGTTCATTTACTTCTTCGGAGTGATTAGTAAAATATACCATGCGCATAGCCTTCTTTTGGCTGATGCTTTGCAGTATCTCAAAAATATGATTACCCGTACCGGCAGGTGGGTTAGTATTGCGTTTAAATACTTGTATCGCTCCTTCAATATCTTCAAGCATACCTTTTTCAGCACTACGCAACACGGCTTTTATTTTATACAGAGCGGCCATGTATTGTTCGGCAGTAGCCTTATCAGTCATTTTGTTGATAAACTTTTCTGCCGTTACGAATGTGATAGCTTCTTCCTTGGTAAACATCACAGGTGGTAATCTGTAACCATCCATAATGCTATAACCAACACCCGCCTCACCAATAATAGGCACTCCGGCTTCTTCCAGCGAACTAACATCTCTGTACACTGTACGTAAGCTTATGCCAAAGCGATCTGCAATTTCCTGTGCTTTGACTACTTTTTTTGATTGTAGCTGAATGAGTATGGCCGTTATGCGGTCGAGGCGATTCATGATGCAGTAAAGATAGCCTGAAAAATATTTTTAATAATTTCTGAATACTGCTGACATAGGGTTGTCAGTATAGGCTTGTTGCTTTGTGGCATAAACAAAAACAGTTTACTATGACACAGATTCAATCATTACTGAATGAAATGCAGCACGAAGCAGCAACAACAAAGAAATTCCTATCTATCGTTCCTGCAGATAAGTTTGATTACAAACCACACCCCAAGAGCATGCCTCTGAAAGAACTTGCAACACACATTGCCGAAATACCTGCATGGATAGCTATGGTGCTGACAACCGAGGGCTTGGATTTTGCTGCTACACCCTACAAACCCACACCTGTTAGCTCTGCACAAGATTTGCTGACACTACAGGAAAAAAGCCTGAAAGAAGGTTATGAACAACTTTCAAAAGCTAATGAAGCTGATTTTGAAAGGATATGGACAATGCGACAGGGAGATATTGTACTGAGTGCGTTGAGTGTTGCCGATAATATTCGTCACTGTTACTGCCAGATAGTGCACCACCGTGCGCAACTCGGGGTATATCTTCGACTGCTGGATATTCCTATCCCTGGTAGCTATGGCCCTAGTGCCGATGAAATGGGCGAGTACAAACCTGAATAAGAACAGAAATAATAAGAGCCGTACGATACGGCTCTTATTATTTTGCTACGGCTATTTTCACTTTCTGATTCTTTATCTTTTTGTCTTTGATAAGGTGTAGTGCGTGGCTTGCTTTTATTTTTTTGATGGCAGCAAAAGAAAAGAAATCTTTTACCTCAATCAGCCCGATATCTTCTTTTTTCAGTTCGCCTTGTTGCGATAAAAAGCCGACGATATCTATTTTATTAACCTTGTCTTTTTTACCTGCGGCAATAAATAATGCCGTCCATTTTGGTTTTTCGGGCAGGTGTTTGTCTTCTTGCAGTGGCATTTCTTTCACTATGCCTGCATCCAGATACTTAGGTAATGATTCTTCAGCAGACAATATTAATATAGCTGTACCACTAGCGTCCATTCTTGCCGTACGCCCGTTGCGGTGCGTAAAAATATCTTCGGTATGTGGCAGGTGGTAGTGGATGATGTAGCGAATGTTGGGAATGTCTAACCCGCGTGCGGCTATGTCTGTAGTTACCAACAAATCTGCCGCACCGCTACGGAATTTGAACAATGCACTATCGCGGTCTTTTTGTTCCATAGCACCATGATAAAACACATTCAGCACCCCCTGCTCTGCAAGCCATTGGCTGGTACGCTCTACAGACTCGCGATGATTGCAGAATACAATAGCTGAACGGTTGCCTATGTTGCATATCAGTTGCAACAAGGTTTCCAGTTTGTCTTTATCGGCAGACTGTACAGTCTTTACTTCTAACCCCAAAGAGTCGGTCAGCTTTTCGGTAATATAATTCAGCCTGATTGGGTTGCTTAATTGTATGAAATCGGGCAGGGTTACTGCTTCCGTTGCTGATGTTAGTACACGTTTATTGACATTGGGTAAGGAGTTGACAATAAACGATACCTCTTCCAGAAAGCCTAATTCCAACGATTTGTCAAACTCATCCAGTATCAGTGTGGTGATGCTATCGGTTGTGATATTCTCTCTGCGAATATGGTCGCAAAGCCTGCCGGGTGTGCCTATTAGCAAAGCAGGCGGTTCTATCAGGTTGTTTTCTTCTATCTCCCGTTTGTGTCCGCCATAGCAGCATGTTACTTTATAGCCTGTCCCCATGCTTTTGAACACCAACTCTATTTGCTGTGCCAACTCACGCGAAGGCACTACTATCATGGCTTGTGTTTTTTTATTGCTTTTATCTAAGCCTGCCACAAGGGGCAATAAAAAAGCAATGGTCTTGCCGCTGCCGGTAGCAGAGAGCAACACTATATCATTATCTTCTTTACCCGCCTCAATAGCCGCAAGCTGCATGTCATTCAGCTTGTCAATTTGCAGGTTGGCTAGTATTGTTTCTACAGAAAGGTTTTGCATTGGGGGCAAAGGTACGAAGTTTAAACTGCGACTTCTATTTATCTGAAATATGCTTAAGCAAGGTTCTCATCATTTGTCTGGTGATTTTCTCCTTATCTTTCTTTAAAGCATATCCATAGGTAATTGCGGCCGATGATACAGGCAAGTACTCATCTGCCCATAATATTAATTCGATTAATACAGGTAGTAAGCTAATGCCCTTTTTTGTGAGTTTATAGTATATCTTGGCTTTACTTTCAGGGTGTTCTTCTTTAGTAATTATATCTGATTTTTCAAGCATCGAAAGTCTGTCTGCTAACACATTCGTTGCTATCTTCTCATTTGACTTTAAAAATTCATTATAAGTATTCTTTCCATTCATCATAATATCACGCACTATCAATAGCGACCATTTATCGCCAATGACATCCAATGCAGAGCTGATAGGGCAGTCTGAACGTTGTTTAATTTTCACAACACAATAATATTAAATTAACTTGCAAAAAACAAGTTAATTTAATTAACTTTGATTTATAAATAAATGTTGCAAATCATATGCTTACAAACATCCACCCCAAATTGCCCATGCGTGACAAAGCTGCAACAAGGTCGTTTTATATCAACCAATTAGGTTTTCAGGAATTTGGTATGGCCGATTTTGATGGCTACCTGATGGTGGAGAAAGACAGTATTCAGATACACTTTTTTGAGCATAAAGACCTTGACCCGAAAGAAAACTACGGGCAGGTGTACATTCGCACCAATGATATTGATGCGCTCTATCTGGCGTTGAAAGAAAAAGGCGTGCCTTGCAGCCCATTGGAACACAAGCCTTGGATGCAACGAGAGTTTTCATTGCTTGACCCGGATAACAATCTGCTGACTTTCGGGCAGAGTGTCTTTTAATATAAATATCGAAGCTGGAAGGATAATTTTTTATGGAATTCTTGTATTATCCCGTTTTATGTGTGAATCATGCATAAAAGACGCAAGAAATATTATATCCCTGGTATTGTAAGCTTGTTGGGTATTCCTTTAATATTATGCTACTTCATCAACAGGCAAGTTAATAGTCGTCTGCATGTTATTCCAGTTGATTGGTATAATAAACAATATTGGAGAGCTACTAATAATAGTATAGGCATGTCATTGGTTCCTGAAAGGAAATATTTGAAGCTGGAACTTACTAGGAACACAGATTCAAGTGAAATAGTACTGAATTTTGGCGAAATGCTTATCAGGAAGATAATTGCAGAGCGAGATACTCTCAATGCCGTAAACTTCGTCTTTCACGACGATTGTAAGTATGAAACCTTGGTTAGTGCTTTGAATATCTGTCTGATAAATAATGTACCTTGTTATTTTCTATCAATTGATGGGCTAGTTATGTATTATGCGGCTCCTTATGTTGTAGATACCTCTACAAACAATTATCAAAATACGATAAGCTGTGGAACTAAACCTTATATGTAGGCCTGACTGGTATAGTTCCTGACATCTTAAAGCAATGTCTTAAATTTGCAACCTGAATAAATAATGCTGTTTTCTTGGGTAGCAACAATCATAATAAAATTTCCTGGTTTGCAGATAGTGTGGTAGAAGAGATTGGTCTGCCCGAGCGATTCACATTCCCTTTTTATTACAATCCGCATCCGCTTACAATTTTGGCTGCGGAAGAGTTGCAACATTATCTCGAAACACAAACAGACCTAGAACATAATTTTGAAGTGTCTGAAGATGCCGATGAAATGGCTATAGGTAAAATGTTTGGTGTGTTGATTGTGACTGATGCTGCAGGTAGGGTAGGTTATCTCTCTGCATTTTCTGGTAAGCTTGCAGGTACTAACGACCATTCAAGATTTGTGCCGCCTGTATTCGATATGCTTACTGAAGCCGGCTTCTTTATTAAGGAAAAAGAAATTATAGATGCTATCAACAAGCAAATGGATAATGTGCTTGCTAATGAAAACTATAAACGTCATAAACAAGCATTTGAGCAACTATCTTTGCAGGCTGAAATAGAAATTGCCGCTCTCAAAAAACAACTAAAGGATAATAAGAATAACAGGAAGATTCAGCGTGATGAACAGAAGAAAATCGTGAGTAAAGATGCGTATACTTTGTTTGAAGCAGAGATGATAAAACAAAGCCAGTATGATAAGCGCTTACTGAAAGTACTTATTGATAATTGGAAAGAAACATTAGATGGTATTGAAGCAATGCTGCAGCCGTTTGATGCAAGAATAGAAGCATTGAAAGAAGAGCGTAAAGAGCGCTCTATTAGTTTACAGCGTCAGTTGTTCGAACAATATTTATTCCTGAATAAAGATGGCAAAAGCAGAAGCCTGCTATCTATTTTTAAAGACACTGCTTTTGGCAAGCCACCATCTGCTGCAGGGGAGTGCGCAACGCCTAAGCTTTTGCAATACGCATTTGCCAATCGCTACAAGCCGCTCGCGATGGCAGAGTTCTGGTGGGGAGCATCGCCAAAATCTGAGATAAGAAAACATAAACAGTTCTATCCTGCATGCACAGGCAAATGCAAGCCTATTCTTGCACATATGCTGGAAGGTATGCCGATGGATGATAACCCATTTATACAATCAGCACGGGAAAGCCTGCAGTTGAAGATAATATATGAAGATGATAGTTTGCTGGTGGTAAATAAGCCGTCAGGCTTATTGTCTGTGCCAGGTATCGACATAAAGGATTCTGTATACACTAGGCTGAAAGCTACGTTGGTAGATATAGAACCGCTAATTATTCACAGGCTCGACATGGGAACCAGCGGATTGTTAGTAGTTGCTAAAACAAGAAAAGCACAGAAGCAGATTCAACGTCAATTTCTTAATCGTACCATCAGCAAACGATACACCGCATTACTTTCAAAAGCTATTGATGGTATAGAAGGTGAGATAAGGCTTCCGCTTATTGCAGATATACACAACAGACCGCTGCAAAAAGTTTGCTACAAAACAGGAAAGAAAAGCATCACAAAATGGAAGGTTGTAGAGGTAGTTGGTGATACTACACGCATTCATTTCTTGCCACAGACAGGGCGTACGCATCAACTGCGTGTACACTCGGCGCATCCCGACGGGCTGAATGTGCCTATAGTAGGTGACGACCTCTACGGTACACCAGCAGACAGACTATACCTACACGCTGCTCATCTTGAATTTGTGCACCCCGAAACTAAACAACGCATGAGTTTTGATGTGCCGGAAGATTTTTAGTTGGCTTAACTGTAAGCTGCAATTTTAAAGAGATGTACAAAATGAAAAAGCTCAACATTGCTGTTGAGCTTTTCTTTTAAGTCGGGAAGACAGGATTCGATGCAATGAGAGTTTTCATTGCTTGATCCGGATAACAACTTACTGACTTTCGGACAAAGTATATTGTAAATAATGGGGCGTATCGTTGCAGGTGTTTCTCGCATGCAATGGCGCAGACTTATTTTTTAAACGTACTTAAAAGGTTAGAAATTTTCTGCTTCACGCCTTTTGCTTCTTTATTCTATATTCTTCTCCCCACTTCGCCATTGATAGCATTATTGGTGACAACGTAAGCCCAAACTCGGTTAAAGTGTATTCGACCCTTGGGGGAATTTCTGCATAAATTTTTCTGCTTATCAACCCATCATCTTCTAACTCTCTCAACTGCTGGGTAAGCATAGATTGGGTTATCCCTTTTACACTTCGCTTCAATTCCCCAAACCTTGCAGGAGCAGTCAGGTAAATGGCATTAATAAGTATTGGCTTCCATTTTCCACCCAAAACTTTCATAGTTGCAGTAACCGGACAAGAATTTTCATCAAAAACGATTTTTTTTTCGTCATTAACCATTTGATTTTCAATAATAGTATGTTTTTTCATACTTACAATTATATATTAAACTACTTGTTATAATTGATGTAACTCTAAATATTTGCACTACAAACATAAATAAAAAATTAAAATCGAAATAAAATGGAAAAATTGTATGAAGCCGAAGTAACCACATTAGCAGGGAGAAATGGTCACTCAAAATCATCTGATGGATTGTTAGACATAGATGTAAGATTCCCAAAAGAAATGGGCGGTACCGGGGGAGCAACTAACCCCGAACAATTATTTGCAGCAGCTTGGTCGGCTTGTTTTGGTACGAGTGTAACAATTGCTGCAGGAATTGACAAAGTTAAAATTGGGGAACTTACTGTAACAGCTAAAATAGGTGTTTTACATGATAACGGTAGTTTTGATATTGGCGCGCATCTTCTTATCAAAATAAACGACGTGGATTATGATACCGCAAAAAAACTTGTTGACACGGCAAAGTCAATTTGTTCGTATTCAAAAGCAACTAAGGGAAATATTAACGCAGTTTATGAAGTTGTAACAAACTAATTAAAACGATAATTAAGGTATTGATTTAGCGAATTAAATATTAAAACTAAAATAACAAAAAAAATAAATTTTAATAAACATGGTAAACACTCTAAACTGGTTTGAAATCCCGGCAACAGATTTCGCAAGAGCAACTGCATTTTATGCAAAAGTTTTAGATGCTCAAATTCATGTAGACCCTAATCCCAATATGCGATATGCATATTTGCCATCTGATCCGCAAAAAGGCGGATTTGGCGGAGCAATAGCTTGTGGCGAAAACTTTGTTCCTGCTATGACTGGCACAACTGTTTACTTAGATGGTGGAAATGACCTTTCAGTTCCATTAGGCAGAGTAGAAAGTGCTGGCGGAACAGTTATTCTGCCGAAAACTGCTATTGGTGAAAACAGGGGCTTTATTGCACTTTTTATCGATACAGAAGGAAACAAAATTGGATTCCATTCTCTGGGATAATACAAAGTTCTCCTGTATCTTTTTCAAATAGCTGTAGAAGTGTAATATTTCTACTTTGAACGCCATACAATGCTGCAAAGCATTTCAGTAACTTCTAGTAAACGACAAAAGCACCAATACTGGTGCTTTTGTCTTGCTCGTCGGGAAGACAGGATTCGAACCTGCGACCCCCTGGTCCCAAACCAGATGCGCTACCGGCCTGCGCTACTTCCCGAGCTTTCAGGAATCAATCTTCGCTGAAAAAAATCCAGCGGTGAGGGCGGGATTCGAACCCGCGGTACGGTTTGACCCGTACGACAGTTTAGCAAACTGTTGGTTTCGGCCTCTCACCCACCTCACCATTACCGTAAGCTAAGCCTACTAAGTATGTTAGCCGATTGATAATCCCTTTTTGGGGACTGCAAAGATAACTGTATTAGCGAAATAACAAAAGAAATTTTGATTGCTTCATATATGCCATTTCATGCTATGATTGTTTAGGTGTGTATTGGTTGGCTCGTATGTTTTGTGCGGCTTTATTAACGGTTTCTGCAATGCGTTTATCCCTTGTTTCCGCTCTTTTGGCATTACTAATCCATTCTAATATTCCACGCTTTACGGATTTTGGGAATGCATCAAAATAACCTTTGGCGGCTTTGTTCTTTTTCAATGCAGCTAGCAGGTCGTCCGGTATTTTAATGGCATCAATATCATTTAGAGCATCCCAAGTACCGGTTGCTTTAGCTAACTCTACCATCTTTACACCGGCAGGCATCATCAATCCAGCTTTCGTCAGTCTATCAACACTTGCTTTGTTGATAGCACTCCATCTGCTCTTAGGCTTACGCTTAGAAAAAAATTGATAATAGCTCAGCTCATCCCGCTTATTGGGTTTGCTATCTATCCAGCCAAAGCATAATGCTTCCTCTACTGCTTCGGGGTAATATACGCTTGGTACATCTGTACCTTTCTTGTACATAATAAGCCATACGGATGCTTCTTTTTCATGGTTTTTCTCCAGCCATTTGCGCCATACATTACGCGATTTGTATAGAATGTCTTGACACCGTTTTTGAGTTCCATAACAGGAAGTATTATTACCTGTTAAATATATACTGCATTTGTATCAGAAAATAATTTCGTTGAATATATGTTGTATTATTATCAGCCTTACCAGCGAAGCTATTGCGGTAACTGATGCCAGCACCAATGTTTTTGGTGAGTAGATAGCTCAGATTGACAGTAGCACCCACATCTGTTTTAGGTAGTTTTTTGCCTGTTGTTGCAAGATGCTCGTTGATAGTATTGATGGTTGCATCGTCTGTTATTACACGCTGTATGTCAACACCTGCAACTACGTACAATTTTTTGTACAACTTAATAGAAACGCCAGGGTTGAACTGAATGTATGGCAGATTGCGGCTTTGTTGCTCGTACCTCTCCGTTACAGTACGCATTATACCAACGGTTTGTGATGTGTCAGACGTATTTATTATTGGCTCTTCTGTAACAGTTATATGCTTCACAGATACATTTTGCTTGCCTTGCACGAAAGCCAGCCCCGTTTGTATAGACACACTACCACTGAGTCTGTTATTAAGCATTATGCCAGCTGCAATGCTGCTGTAAGACTGATACATAGCCATACCGGTATTAATGCCGAATGTTGTTTTTGCATAGGTTTCATTATCGGTATAAGGCAAGTATAAAGGAAGGGTATTATGCTTTTTGATGGATGGTAACATTTCGTTGGTTTTATCTACACTTTTAGTTTCTTCTTTAGCTATGGTTTTGGTGGTACTATCGATTTCTTGTTTCGTAAATTCTTCGGTTTTGTTTTTTAGTGGTACAGGTACTTTTTGTGTATCGAAGTGCTTATAAGTAGTTGTTATCTGTGCAGTAGCTGGCTGATGATTAACATAAGATGAAGGTGTGTATGGGGCTGGCGATTCTTGTTTGTTTGTTATTTGGTGAACAACAGCATTTTCTTCGGGGGTGTATAACGACAAGACAGATATAACTGCGAACAATATAGTAGCTGCCGCGGCGTAAGACTTGTACACAACAGGCAACAGCATCATTTTATGCATGTTTTCTTTATTGCCATCCAGCATAGATTGCATACGCTCCCAGTTTGCCTCGTCAAAAGCAATGATTTCGTCTGCTACTACACGGGTTATTTCTTTATCAAACTCGCTGTTGTTCATGTCACTTACGTTTACGTTGATAATGAGATATTTTTTCCTTCATCATTTCTCTTGCTTTGTTCAGGTACCAATAAGAGGTGCCTTCTTTTATGTCTAATTGACCAGCAATTTCTTTATGCTCCAATCCTTCAAACACGTGCAGGTTGAACACGGTACGGTATGTTTCGGGCAAGCCCTGCAATGCCTGTATTATTTCTTTAAAGCCCATTTGTTGCAATGCATCGTTGCCCGTTGGTGTTTGTATAGATGCAAGGGTATTTTCTCCTATTTCGGTAAAGTATAATGCTTTCAACTTTTTGCCTACCCTCAACTGGTCGAGGCAGGTATTTACCATTACACGTTTCATCCAACCTTCAAAAGAGCCATTGTTATCAAATGAGTTTATTTTGGTGAATATTTTATAAAACCCGTCATTCAGCCATTGTTCAGCATCATGTTGTGTAGGAGCGTAACGCATACATAACTTCATAAAGTTGCTATAGTATTTTTTGTATAAATACTCCTGCGCTTTACGTTCTTGTTTTTTACAACCTTCTATCAGTTCAAAATCTGTATAAGCCTGCACCACGTTGTTTTGGAATGCCAATAATACTATAGTGTCTGTATACAATACAGCAGCACTGTAAATTTTACAATGCTGCTACATCCCTATCATCCTCTTTACCTTTATGGTAAGACAACAGCGTCTTTACCAGCCGTCTTGTCAATATGGCAGCAGTCCGTTGCGATTGTATACACCTCGTCTACTACTTTATTACCGTTTTTATAGCCTACAAATCGCACTTGTGTTGTAGTGTTTTGATTACCACGCACCCAAAAATCATTAAATACCACATACACTTGCCTATAACTATCGTACTCGTAAAGGCTCGCAGGCAGTTTTCTACCAGCCATATCTTCCGTATGAAAAGAAGACAACATTACAGTATTGCCCGAAGCATCAGTTACTTTCAGGTCAATCATCCTGAACTCTTGTGTACAAAGAATTCCTTCACAATCAGGATGGTTCGGATTGTCACCTCCACCACGGTCTGATGTGTCAACGGGTGGTTTAGTAGTGTCTACACCTGAGTTGCTACCGCTGCCAGTTCCTGTACCTATTTTAGAGGCACTATTCTTGCCAGTATTTGGCGATGTGCCTGGTGTGTTGTTTTGCAGCTTAGAGCAACTGACAATGCTAATAGCTAGTGCCGCGAAAATCGTCATTAATTTGTACTTCATAAACTCTGCGTTTTTTAGGTTTGAAAAAAATACTTGTCTGAAATAATAGACGCAAATCCATGAACTAACCTTGGTTACAGCCATATTTAAATGAAAAAACCGACATATAGTCGGTTTTTATTCACTAAAGAGTTAATATTTTATATGCTTGCTAGTTGCACTTTTTGCTGCAACTCCAGCAGGTGCTCTTTGTATTCAGTATCGGTATCCATCAGGTTTTCAACCGTTTGGCAAGAGTGGATAACAGTAGTATGGTCGAAGCCGCCAAAATGTTCACCAATATTTTTGAGCGAGCTTTTGGTAAACTTCTTGGCAAGGTACATGGTTATTTGCCTTGCTTGTACCACTTCGCGTTTGCGAGTTTTTGCCAACAACCTGTCGTAAGGTAAGTGGAAATAATCGCAAACCATTTTCTGTATGTTCTCTATCGTTAATTCGCGAGCAGAAGTTTTTACAAAATTCTTCATCACACGCTTGGCGAGGTCAATGTCTATTTCTTTCTTGTTAAGTGTTGCTTGTGCAAAGAGGGCTATCAGCGCACCTTCCAGTTCGCGAACATTGCTTTGTACATTATACGCCACATACTTCACTACATCTTCAGGTATTTCCAAGCCTTCCTGCCTCATTTTCACTTGCAGTATGTGCTGACGAGTTTCAAAGTCGGGTGATTGTATGTCTGCATTCAGCCCCCAACGGAAACGGCTCAACAGGCGCTCCTGCATACCCTCTAAATCTTTGGGTGGGGTATCGCTTGTAAGGATAATTTGTTTGCCGCTTTGATGGAGGTGATTGAAGATGGCAAAGAATACATCTTGTGTTTTGGCAGCAGGTACGAATAAGTGAATATCGTCCACTATCAACACATCTATCAGTTGATAAAAATGTATGAAGTCATTTACCTCATTATTTTTTGAGTGCTCGATAAATTGGTTGATGAATTTTTCGGCACTTACATACAATACAGCCTTATTGGGGTGTAGTCTTCTCACCTCATTGCCTATTGCCTGCACCAAGTGTGTTTTTCCCCAACCAACACCGCCGAACACAACTAATGGGTTGAAGGCAGTGGCACCTGGCTTTTGAGCTACATGCTGCCCGGCAGAGCGTGCTACACGATTGCAATCGCCCTCTACATAATTCTCAAATGTATAGTTGGCGTTTAATTGTGGGTCTATCTGCATTCGCTTGAGCCCAGGTATAGCATACGGCGTTTTTATATTATGCGGGTCATCCCACTTGAGGGGCATATCCACATAATTATTTTCCTTCGATGGTTTATTATACGTACTACCCGGCATGTTGATAGATGCAGGGTTGCGTTGTGATGCACTGCCTTCCATGAGTATGCGGTACTCTAATCGGCCGTCTTTACCTAATACACGTTTGATGGTTTTGCCGAGCAGTTCTACAAAATGCTCTTCCAGCCATTCGTAAAAAAACTGACTTGGTACTTGCAGGGTTAGAATGTTGTTATCTAATGCAACAGCCTTTATAGGTTCGAACCAAGTTTGGTAGGTGCGCCAGTTGACATTATCCTTGATAATGTTCAGGCACTTGTCCCAAGCTGCTTCGGCTTCGTTTAAAATTTTATTAGAAGTATCGTAAAGGTTGTTATCCATATTTGGCTAAGCAATCATCAAGTTAATACCATTTTTTAATACTTAGGTAATTGTAGGGCGACGATTTTACTACCTGATAAAATTAATTTCTTTATACAGGTTTCGCCAGCACTTTCCTTACCTTCAAATTAGTATATCAGACGCCTCAAAAAAACTAACACACTTTTTTGTTTGGTTGCCCCTCCTCATTTCTTTGATGGGAGGACGAAGTTGCTAACAAATTGTTGAAAAAAAAAATTAATCGACACTTGTTTCTTTGTTAATGTTTACAGAATTGGACTTGTAGAGTTTGGCATCCTTTTTTCTGCCAAAAGTGTAATCCAGCCTACCAAGGCGCACACCACCCCAACCTACCTGGTTGATGACCACGTCTGCACCAACTATATTCCGTTGTATTGCAGGACTGTCAAGGAATGTATGTGTATGGCCGCCTATTATCAGGTCAATATATTGGGTTTCTTTCGCAATAGTTTTATCACTTATTTTATTCGTTTCATATTCGTAGCCAAGATGTGAAAGACAGATAACCATATCGCATTTTTCAACCTTTTTCAGTTTTTCAGAAACCGACTTAGCCGCTTGTATAGGGTCATAGTATTTTGTGTTGCCAAAAGCGGCACGAGAAACCAACCCTTCCAACTCAATTCCTAATCCGAAAACACCGACTTTTATCCCTCCTTTATTAATGATGGTATAGGGTGGGATTTTATTTTCGAGCGGGGTACTTGTAAAATCGTAGTTAGCTACTAAAACAGGGAATCTTGCCAGAGGAAGCAGCCGGGCAAACCCCTCAATGCCGGCATCAAAGTCGTGGTTACCCATTGTGCAGGCGTCATATCCCATCATGCTCATAGCTTTTATTTCAGGTTCGCCCTTGTACATATTGAAGTAGGGTGTGCCTTGCAGCATATCGCCTGCATCCAGTAGCAGCACATTGTCGCTTTCAGCCCTTATTTGCGATACCAATGCAGCGCGCGCAGCTACACCACCCAAACCAGCAAGCCTGCCCCCATCTTGCGGAAAAGGGTCGAGCCTGCTATGCACATCGTTGGTGTGTAGTATAGTCAATCGTTTGGTTTCGCTGGCAAAGCCTTCAAACGGGAACGCTCCAGTTGCCAATAAGCCAACACCTAGCGATGTTTTTTTAATAAAGCTTCTTCTATTCAGCATATCGAACCCTGTTTTCTATATATGGATGAAGTGGTTTGTTAATATTACTGAGTCCTTTTACATAATCAATCAATACATCCCGAATAAACATATTGCATGGTGTTGCTTTCAGCGGTATGAGGAAGTTGCATTTATCGCCGCCCGTAGCAAGATAATCGTTTGTTGCAATCAGATAGGTGGCTTTTTCATCTATTGCCCTATGGTTGATTTGTATATCTACCGTATTACCCTCATTTATTATGTAGCTGATACCGCTTACTGGCCAACCCTTTGCTGCCGCCATATGCCTGCACCATTGTACTAATATAGTACCCGGCACTTCAATTATTGTGAGAGCGTTATCAAAAGGCATCAATTCATACATCTTACCAATAGTAATGCTGCCTGCCTGCAAATAGGGTACACGCAAACCACCATAATTACATACAGCAGCGCATACTTTAGGGTTCACTTGTCTGGCAGCTTGCAGCATGGCATCGGCAACAAAATTGCCCAGTGTACACTCTGGTTGTGCCTTAGTTAGGGTTGTATCGGCTCTGCCAATAACTATTTGCATTGTGCTATCCATGCGTGTTTTGTATGGCTGCAAGAATCTTATGTAGCTGCTGTCTTGCATGTCGTTTTTACCTACTGCATAGTGCCGGCTGCTATACGACTGTGCATAATATGCCTTGTGGCAGGCAGTTATGACTGATAGGAAAACTAATATGTAAATGAGTGCAGCGCGCATTATGTGGCAAAGCTATATAGTATGAAGATAGTACCGTATTAAACTAATTTTATGCTTTCAGGAATGATTATTTTTGAAACATGACAAGCCGTTTCAGGTTGAAAGAAAGAGTGGTATCACCCATTATAGAGTTTATTCGGGATAGCCGTTCGGTGGGTATAGTATTGATATGTGTTACAGCATTTTCATTAATAGTAAGCAACACGGCTTGGTCCGGCACTTATATAGCTTTCTGGGAGAAAGAATTGAATATGCCCTTGCCAGAACTGCATCTACCGCATACCATGCTGCACATCATCAACGATGCGCTTATGGCACTATTCTTTTTGCTAGTGGGGCTGGAAATAAAACGCGAACTACTGGTAGGTGAACTGAACAGTATCAAAAAATCGCTGCTGCCCATCATCGGGGCAATAGGTGGCATGGTGGTACCTGCACTTATATATATAGCATGGTGTGGCAATACCCCCTACAGTAGTGGGTGGGGTATACCAATGGCTACTGATATTGCATTTTCTTTGGGCATCTTGTCGCTGCTGGGTAAGCGCGTGCCTATTTCCGTTAAAATATTTTTAATGGCATTGGCTATAATAGACGATTTAGGTGGTATCCTTACCATTGCCATTTTTTATGCGGCAGACATACAATGGAATTATCTGTTATATGCAGGTGTCATTATGATGGTACTAATCATTATGAATCTGCTGAAAGTAAGGCGTTATTACCTTTACTTCCTGCTGGGTGTGCTGCTATGGTATGTTGTTTTCAATTCGGGTGTACACGCTACCATAGCGGGCGTTTTGCTCGCATTTACCATACCTTTGCATAAAATAGAAGAACTGGAGCACGCTCTGCATGACCCGATAAACTTCATTGTTCTGCCCCTGTTTGCACTTGCCAATACAGCCATTGTATTACCTACAGATTATAGCAGCATATTTACTTCAGTAGTACATCATGGTATTGCTATGGGGCTGGTATTGGGTAAGCCATTGGGTATATACCTGTTCAGTATGGTTGCTGTACACCTGAAGGTAGCCTCACTGCCAAGTGACATGAAACGCCCGCAATTATTGGGTATGGGTCTGATAGCGGGCATAGGGTTTACTATGTCTATATTTATGGCAACACTTGCTTTTGATGATGTGCAAACGCAGCTTGTAGCTAAGGTAGCCATCATCGGTGCATCTGTATTGGCAGGGGTATTGGGCTATGTGTTTCTTAGTATCGTAATAAAAGCGAAGCCCCATTAAGTATTGGGTGTAAAACCAAACTGCCTCAGGTGGTGCCAGCTATGTTTGTACAACAGTTGCACCCACATTTCGTAATTAAGCTTGCCAAAGAAAGGATTAGTTATTACAGCATCAGGCTGCGTTTCAAAAGTGGCAAAAAAGTCGTTGATTTCATTTTGCAATTCGTTTAATGCATCTCCTATGGTAGCATTCTTTTCGGGTATGGTATCATCGCCAATAATGGCGTTGAGTGTATTTTCTCTAAAGGTTTTGTCGCTCATCAGGAAAGCCTGCACTTTGGGTATATTCTCTTCTGGTGTCAGCAGAGGGTAGGTGTCTTTACCACTCGCCTGACGAAATGAAAAACTCATGTGCTCTACCATCTGGTGTGCATTCATCTTGCCCCACAACCCCTTTGCTGACGGATTGAGGGTTGATAGCAAATTGACAAACTCATCCTTCAAAAATGCAGCTTTAGCAATAGTACTTTCCATAACAAAAAGCAGTTAAATATTAATCAGTGTAATGCAGGTTCTTCTTTATAATAACCCTTTAATCAGTTTCTCTTGTGTAATACCCTCTGCCTCAGCTTTATAATTGCGCACTACCCGGTGGCGCAACACAGCTAATGCCATTGCTTGTACATCTTCAATATCCGGAGAGTATTTTCCGTTCAGCAGTGCATGGCATTTTGCACCTAGTATCAGGTATTGCGATGCGCGAGGCCCTGCGCCGTAAGATATATATTGTTTTGCTGCTTCGGGTGCAGTGCTGTTAGCCGGGCGTGTCTTGTGAACTAAACCAACGGCGTATTCCAGCACATTGTCTGGTACTGGTACACGGCGCACCAAATCCTGAAAATATAGAATGTCTTCTGCTGTAAGCACTTTGGGCAGCTCAATATTAGCCGCACCTGTTGTATTACGTACTATAGTAACCTCTTCTGCAAAACTGGGATAGTCGAGCCATATCTGAAACATAAAGCGGTCTAATTGTGCCTCAGGTAGAGGGTAGGTACCTTCTTGCTCTATTGGGTTTTGCGTTGCTAAAACAAAGAATGGTGCGGGCAATTTATACAACGTACCACCAGCCGTTACATTGCGCTCCTGCATTGCTTCCAGTAGCGCCGATTGTGTTTTGGGTGGTGTACGGTTTATCTCATCTGCTAATATAATGTTGGCAAACACGGGCCCTTTTACAAAACGAAACTGTCGTGTTTCGTCCAATATCTCTGCACCTACTATGTCACTCGGCATCAGGTCGGGGGTAAACTGTATGCGTTTGAATGATAAATCCATTACATCAGCTACTGTCTTTACAAGCAATGTTTTTGCTAATCCAGGTACACCTACCAACAGGCTGTGTCCATTGCAGAGGATGGATATGATGAGTTTGTCAACCACTTCGTCTTGCCCAACGATGACTTTGCCAATGGCTTGTTTGATGACCGTAAACTTCTGTTGCAGGGCTTTGGCTGCGTCTATGTCTGATGCGTAATTCATTTCGCTATTAACCTTGTTTCAAGACTGTGCTATATTACACAGCCTGCTATTCTTTAAAAATAGACAGGTAATTTCTATTATTTTGTGAAAATTGACAAATAACATCGAAAATCCCTAATAATTCTTAAAAGCATAACAATGACGATAGCACAAGCACAGCAACAGGTAGATACATGGATAAAGACAGTAGGCGTACGTTACTTCAACGAACTTACCAACCTTGGTATATTAATGGAGGAAACCGGAGAACTAGCTAGATTAATGGTGCGCCAATATGGTGAGCAATCTTTTAAAGAAAGTGACAAAAACAGAGAATTGGCTGATGAAATGGCCGATGTATTGTGGGTGCTGCTATGCCTTGCCAACCAAACTGGCGTAAACCTGACCGAAGCACTTCAAAAGAACTTTGAAAAAAAGAATATCAGAGATGCTGACAGACACAATAAGAACGAAAAGCTTGTTTAATTGTCATAGATATGCAATATGAATAATAGTGTTTAATATGGGGTTAAAAAACACACTGTACTTGGTTTATACAAATTGAATGCTGCTTTTTTTCTCTCATTTTTTACTTATCTTTACTTTTCACATTAAAACCTCAAAAATGAAGCGTATTTACTTTTTATTCATTGCACTTTTAGCATTTGCAGAAACTACCTCTGCCCAAACAGACATGCAGCTTATTACATTCGGCTGGAAAAATGGCGATACTGTAAGATGGAATACTTCTGGAACCTATGGTATGATTATTCAATGGGGCTTCAGGAATGTCGGTTCTACAGCACTAGTACAATCTACTGATACAATTATGCTGAGAAGAGCTTACACAACTGGTGGCAACAATGTTGTAAGACTTACTTTACCTACTGCAGGCGTACCAGTCGGCGATACTGTATATTTCAGGGATACTGCTTTTTTCACTTCAGGACCAACACCCAATCCATATAACTGGTGCGATAGCATGTGGGTAAAACGTGGTGCAAGCGTTTTCCCAGACCCAACAATTTCAAATAACAAAGTGTGCTATACGCTATACTTTAAGCAAATGCCACCTGCTAGTGTAGGTAATGTTATCAATGGTCAGAACGGTCTGTCTGTTTATCCAAATCCTGCGTCGAATTTTGTAACTGTTAAATATAAATTCACTTCATCATCTACTGCAACAGCGATTGTTAAAGACTTAACAGGTAAAACTGTTATGACAAATGAACTGGGCAAAAATTTGTTTGGTGAACAAGAATTCAAACTTGATATATCTTCATTAGCAAATGGTTTATATATCATGGAAATGTTTGTAAATAATGACAAACAAGTAATTAAATTCAACGTACAGAAATAGAAATTTTAGTTTCAATAAA
>CALESY010000161.1 GCA_937919945.1 uncultured Chitinophagaceae bacterium
AGTAATCCGTTCATTCGCTTCATTCAATGCTAGCGTAGCATCTACATCCTTCCTTACTATAAGTTTATAATTAATTGAATAGTCAATTTTAGTTGGTGCGTACACACTTACAATATCATTAAGTGGCCTTATGTTTTTAGGTGTAACTACTTCCAATACAGCGTTCAGTATGTTTGCATCAGGAATTACGCCACCATCCATTAATGGGTATATATCTATATGTAATGGTGCAGGGTTCAATACCTTAACATCTACTATTTCCGGGTGTGCTGTTTTTGCATAAAATATGTATGCATCTTCAGGACCGGCAACACTGAATTTTGCCGGTGCCTTTATTATTCTCTGTCTTAGTAAATCATCAGTTTCTTCATCAGCACCGCCACTTGTAACATTTGCGTTTACGGCACTTGTAACATTTGTAACTGGATCGAGTATGATATTTATCTTACCTGCAGCATAGTTATTACCCGCTTCACCTGTAGTTAAACAAATAGCATCAACCTTAATCTGACCGCCACCACTTCCAATTGTAGCGTCTCTTAATGTTTGAAAAATGACCTTACCATCCTCACTTTTTACCCTGTTGCCTTTAGGTATTGTTACACCACCAACTGAGGAAAGCGCGGTGTAAATCATAATACATCTTGCACCAACCGCCGGCAATCTGGTAACATCCCTGTTAAAACCAAGTTCTTCCAGCGCTGCACCTGTAGCATACCTTACAAGGTTTTGATTACCTGTATAGTTTATATCATTGCGTGTCAAGCTATTTATGTACGCAATAGTATTTACAATTGCTGCTTCAGGATCAGCATCGTTTAACGTCCTGTTGGTTATACTTTCATAGTGTGCTTTTGCAGCACTACGTATAGCTTCAGGATCAGCATCTACAAACTTTATTTGAGTACTGGACATTATTCTTTTATAATTTCTACATCGGGTAGGCTTTTGATTATGCAGTCTGCAACATAACTATCATCACTATCCCAATTTTTATAATCTTCACCGTCCATCTTAATGATTGTATCAGCTTGTATAATATTTTTATTATCTGCAAACAATACGCGAAACTCATGGCTTTCATTTAGAATGCCACCGTTGGACTTTATACCCATTTTAGTGCTTAGGCTTTGGTTTGACAAAAAAGCACGAACAGGTTTTATTTTCACCCACATAAAATCAGCAGGTAGTTCAATAGTTCTTTCTGATTGATTATCCATTTTTTATATTATTTAATAATGTGCGTTCCATGTTGTGCCATCATACGTTTCAGATTTCCCGGTTGTTGTGTTATATATGACTAATCCGGCCAACGGTGATGTAATATTGTTTCTTTGTGCTGTTGTCATTCTTGGCAGCAAAAAGCCTTTATTTGTACTTCTTGCCTCTAATATTGCACAGGCATTTGCCTCATTACCATCGCCTACGTTTAAAGCCCTTGCAATTGCTGCTGTAGTATTATTATACGGTGGAGCTATTGCAATAAATGATGTTCCGATGTAATCGCTAAACCGCAATTGATTATGGCCATGTATAAATAATTCCCCAGAACCATTACCTGTTATGTATGTGTTTGTTGTGCCACAATAAATGATTGCATTGCTTGTCAGATTTAGGTGATTTTTAAATAAAGTTTGCCCATTGAAGTTTACTAGGTATCCATCATCAGTTATTCCACCAAATGTTACACGTCCATTCTGGTGGACTGCTACTGCTAGATTGCCATCAGACATTGTACTGGATTGTGCGCGTATCAACATCACATTCCCACCTGCCTGATAACCTATTGTCCCCTTGGATGTTCCATTCTCTGCAAACTGAATATATGGCTGATACCCACTACCTGAGTTTACTATAACTTTTGCATCACTACTAACACCTTGTACCTGAACATGGCCACCACGTGCTAATATATGTTTGCCCGTAATAGATGCTAAGTTTACATTACCACCTTCGTATGCTGCTAATCCGTTACCTATACTTTGCAGGCTTGCTAAGTTGTTAACACTATAAAGCCTGGTATCTCCATTACCTGCATAATTCAGCCGCAAATATGGTTGTAACGATGTGTCTGCATCGCCAAAGTATGTTTGTAATATTTCAGCCAAGTCAATCAGTAATTGACCATGCTCGGAATTATCTATACTCCGTGCAGCTGTTTTATTTTTAATCTTTGTGTTGGCATCTGATATAAATGCCGTAATTGTTACGCTCATGTTTAATTATATACTAAGCTGTAAACTGTATTATGTATGTGTGTATCAATTATTATTGAGCCACTTCCAAACCCTTCAAAATCTGCATAGTAAATACCGCCAATACCTAAAAAAAAGTTCCCTAATAGATTATGAGTAGGCTTAAATGTTGTATTTAGCCAATTTGTAAAAGCAGTCAAATTCGCAAAGTTCCTGGCTGTATTATCTGCTATAGGCCCTAATGATATACGATTTACATATACAGTACCGGCAGGCACCAAAGTAGTATCACATAATTTAAAGCTAACAACATCAAGTATCTTTAAATCCGTTAATGGATATTCAGGCTTTATATAGCCTATTATTTTCCTTGCTGAATAACCATAGGTCCCGTAAGTACTCCATGCTGTTGCAATACCATCACGCAATTCTTTCAGATTTGTAAAAGCAGCACTATTCAATGCAACACCATTTGCAAGTGTTAGCCTGGCAGCTAAAAAACCTTCAGGGTTTATTGGTGCATCAGCTTCCAGTATTATTGTTCCTTTGCCTGTTATCTCAGCTATACCGCTTAATACATCAATTACAATTACATCTGTATTTTCACCGTCCGATATGTAAAGCTGATAAACAATGTTACCGGTAACATCTTCAGCCGTCAATACCTTGCTTACCTTTACTTCAGGTACGGCAATCGCTATTGCATCAATGATTTCCTTTTTGATATTCGGAATTGAACGAGTAACCGGCTTTGCTATCCAGTTATTTATTTCACTAAAATGAAAGGGCCTTA
>CALESY010000162.1 GCA_937919945.1 uncultured Chitinophagaceae bacterium
TATACAACCAATCAAGGGTAAGGCATAGGCATAGCAGCAAAAAACAACTTATTGCTAAAACTGTAAATGCAAATACAGATAGCGCAGATATATTGGAAGTGCACGCGCATGTTGACGATGAACAACAGGCAGAAATTGTAGCTGATAATAAACTGTACCGTAAAAATTTGCAACAGGTAGAATTTACATTGAATAATCTACCGGGTAATATATACTTGGTAGCAGGTAACAATGTCATTCATAAAGGTTGGAATAGTTATGATGGTAAGTTTTGCATCAAAGAAACAACACACGTAATTACAAGGGACAAAAAATATACAACCAGCTATACAGCTAATAAACTATGAGCAACGTGGAATTTTTAACCGGTATTGTTTGGGAAAGTAAGCCCGGATATTCGCGCGTGCACATTGATGAAGATGATAATGAAGCCGGATATACTACCGATTGGCTTCCAATGTTATTTATGCATACCCTTGGCGATACTGAAGCCATAACGCTAAAAAAAGATACTCAGGTTAAATTGTTGATGAAAGATGATAGGCGTGATGGTGTGATACTTGGTGCTATATATAGTGAAACTGATACTGTTCCATCTGAAGCAAATGAGAACACTTGGGTAAAGAAATTTGAAGATGGTACCGTACTTGTATATGATAAACAGGCCCACAAATTAACAGCTGATATAAAAGGTGATATTGAAGTAACGGCTAGTGGTAAATTGGATGCTGATATTAGCGGTGATACTACAATTAAGGCCCCGCGCGTTCTTATTGATGGTGATTTATCAGTAACAGGTAAAATTGATGCAGTGGGTAATATTACAACTAGCGGCAAGGTAGATGCAACAGATAAGGTTGTTTCAGCTGTGGAAGTTGAAGCAGGTATTATTAAGCTAACGTTACACAAACATATAAGCGCTTCACCTGGTAGCCCTACCGGTCCGTCTATACCATAATATAAAGAAAAAACAGCTAAGAAAAAAAATCAAAAAAATACTAATAATCAGTATGTTGCACGTCCATTACAAAAAAATCATGCCTATGGAATAAAAAAATAATAACGACATATTATAACTATAACCTTACCCAATTCTATTAATCCTCAATAATATGTTATGAATGAAGCGAAGCAAAAAACCTTAGAATTATTTAACTATGCAAACGCACGTGCTATCAACAATGATCTTTGGCAGCTTTTGATTTTAGCTGTATCCAACAAGGAAATTGAAGATATACCACCAAATCAACGCGGCAATATGTTAACCACATGCAAGAAGATAATAGATTATATCAATGATATGGAACAAATAGCCATCAATCATTATCATTCTCTTGAAAAACAACATTAAGCCCTAGGCTACCACACACTTTAACAATATGTTCAATTTGCTGCATTAATATCTTCTTATTAAGAAGATCGTAAGTAGTTTGCTTAGGTATTCCAGTGGACTTGTGAATTTGGTACACTGTAATGCCTTTGCTTTTCATTGTATCTGTTATCTTCTTAAACAGTTTCTTGGTATCGTTTGTAGTACTTGGCATCCGGTATAATTCGATTGTTAAGAAAAAAGTTTGCCATATCATCCATGATATCCTTTATTATAAGGTGTTCATTAGGATTTGAAGTAAGTGAAGCAAACGGTGTTATATAAATGTAGTACTCAGGTATTTTAACCACTACACCGGTATTTCTAT
>CALESY010000163.1 GCA_937919945.1 uncultured Chitinophagaceae bacterium
TACACAACCTTCGAAAGCCCTGTTATTTGTTCTTATTTATTATCATGTTTTCTCTTTTCCTTTTGTAACAATGTTACTATTTTCTGAAGCATGACACAAAACGTGCATTCCTCATTTACAAAAAATATGGCTCAGATACTGTCATCGGTAGCAGGCAATTTAAAACCTACTATTATTCACCTGCCGATGTGAAGCGTATGGCAACTCCATTATTTACCTTTGTAAAGCTGCATCCAGTAGGGTTTTTCATACCCCCTACTTTTGTAGAGCACTATTTCAAAAGACATGTTTCGCAATTGGAAACATTAGTAAGGCTTGAAAACAAAATTAAAAACACGAGTGCCGTTGCCAATTTGGCCGACCATTTTATGATAGTTCTGAAAAAGTGATATGAATATACTGTTGACGCACGGATACTTTTTGGAAGAAGACCCCAAAGAAAAGCTCATCATGAAGCCATATGTGCCTTTGGGTATATTATATATTTCTGCCTTTCTTGAAAAGAATGGGTATGATAATGATGTGTTCGATTCTACATTCCTGTCTTTTGATGCGCTGTCTGCAACGTTGCTGGAAAAAAAGCCAACCGTTGTAGCCATTTATACCAACCTGATGACCAAGATAAATGTGCTGAAAATAATAGACCTTGTAAAATCGAAACCCGAATTAAAGCATACAAAAATAATACTGGGCGGCCCAGAAGTGAAAAACCATGCATCCAACTTTCTTCTGTATGGTGCAGACGTTATAGTATTTGGTGAGGGTGAATTGACAATGCTGGAATTGATTAAGGCTATTGAGGCAAATGAACCTTTCCAACATATCAACGGTATTGCATTTACCGATGCACAAGGCATGATGGTTAAAACCCCTGAACGTTCATTAAATAAAGAACTGGACGAACTACCCGTACCCAATCGTAAAAAGATAAACATGCAACTATATCTTGATGCATGGAAGAACAATCATGGTTACAGCAGCATCAACCTCAGTTCAATGCGTGGCTGCCCTTATACATGCAAATGGTGTAGCCGTGCAGTGTATGGGCAAAGCTATCGTCGCAGAAAAGCGTCATTAGTAGTTGATGAAATAGAAGCATTGCAAAAGGAATATAATTTCGATAATATTTGGTTTGTCGATGATGTATTTACCGTTAGTCATAAATGGTTGCAAGAGTTTGTAGAAGAGGTGGAACGCAGGGGTGTAAAGTTCCAATATGAATGTATATCACGTGCAGACAGGTTGAATGAAGAAGTTATTAAACTACTGAAGCGTAGTGGTTGCTTTCGTGTATGGATAGGTGCCGAAAGCGGATCGCAAAAAATCATTGACGCGATGGACAGGCGTGTAGACGTGGTGCAGACAAGAGAGATGATACGTTTAGTAAAAGCGCATGGCATAGAGGCCGGTACATTCATTATGCTCGGCTACCCCGGCGAGACGGAAGAAGACATTGTTGAAACCATGAACCACCTGAAAACCTCATTGCCAGACCAGTTTACTATTACCATTACCTATCCAATAAAAGGAACTCCACTATATGCTGAAGTGGAAAAAGATTTTCTCACCAACTTCCCCTGGGAAACATCTACTGACCGAGATATAGACTTCAAGCGCATGTATCCGCGACAGTATTACGAACACGCAGTTGTATGGGTAGTAAATGAAGTAAATGCAAGGAAAAACATAACGCAAGGGCAATACAAAAATGCCTTGAAATGCAAGCTACGCGCCATCAGGCACAAATGGCAAATGAATAAATTGAAAACACCTGCTGCGTGATTATATAGCTGCTGCCATATTGGAAGCAGTGCTTTTATTGCTGTACTTATTGAGTACTTTTTTCTGATAATTCAGCGGATGGTTTTTTGATACATACCATCTCGTCTTCATAGCAAGGTCATAATCCTGCATCGGAAATTTTTTACGTTTCCATTTCAGTCTCCACAATTTGTCAGTCAGATGCATTAATGCAACGTTCAGGTATTTAGGCAAAGCTAAGTTCAGTATTGGCTCTGCTAATTTTCTCCAGCCCTGCCTACCTGTTGCAGAATCGCTGATGTCTGTATTCCATGTTATATTGGGCAGTACATTTACCAGCCAGTTTTTATTTGCCTGTATCAGGTCTCTATGTTTTTCTTTGTTATATGCAGGTATCAATGTAGCTAACTCTGTGGCTGTAAAAATATTCTGTTCTTCTATGCACATCCTCGACTCGTCAATAAAGTAATTCATACAATATGAGTGTTCTTTACCACTTAGAAAAGTTACTTTCTTATACAAATGGAGAAGTGTTCTGCATATCCAAAGCCTGTTTGCTGCAGTAACTATAAACAAGTCTATATCAGAATTATTGGTAGCATAACCTTTTGACAATGAACCTGAAATACAAACCGAACTCACAAATGGGAACTTGGCGATTATGGCTGCTGAAGCTTTGGCCTGTTTCATTAGCTTGTTAGCCCGTATAGCTCCTGCTTCACGCTCTTCCACATATGCGGGTTTATAATCTGGCATATAATAGCTGCCACATTTATATATGCTACCTTCATTTACCATTATTTGCAAAACAAATAGCATATCTTTTTGTGAAACCGCCACACCTGAAAAACGGTGTATTTCATCTGGCAACAGAGGATGCTTAAATACAAAGAAATAATTCAATGTATTGATAATAGCATTTCGTACAATTAGCTCATTAACCATTCAGTAAATAAAGACAGTTAAGTTACGAAGAAGGCTTGTATAAAGATTTACCTTTTGCCACGAAACAGGAAAATAAATAGATAGAACGGTACTGCTGCTCTTGTATACACATTAGTTTGTAAACAAAATGACAGTAAAACTTTATATTTTCGCACATTACAATATTGTAACACCCCCCTTTTGAATATGAGAGTACAAAGCGAGCCTAATATGCAAAACAACTACTCTGGAAATGAAAGTATTTATAAAAGCATTATCCGGTTATTAAGTAAGGCTATCAAAGCTGTTAAAAATAACATAGTGCTATACATCGTTTCAATGTTAATTTGTATAGCCCCGTTAATAGCTTTATACCTTGCTAAATCAAGCAAATACGAAGCCACTTTTACATTGGCATATGATGAATTGGTAAGAAAAATATATGGCGACAGAATAGCGAAATTGAACACAATTGTACAGTCTGGAGACAATGCTAAAGTAGCAGCCATATTAAATGTAGATAAAAAAGTAGCTGCGTCATTAAGTAAAGTAGAGGCCTATAATATATTAGGCGATGACCTTACAAAAGACTTAAATACAGACCGCCTGCCATTCGTTGTTAGCATAACAATTGATGATACTACACATACTATAGCATTGCAAAATGGTATTGTAGGCTTTTTGGAAACAGGGAATACATTTATGTCCGAAAGGAGTAAGATCAAAAAAATGGAGGCTAAAGAAGAACTTAGTTTTATTGACAATCAACTCTCCGTATTGGAAAACCTTTACAATAAAGGCTCTGCACTGCAGTTTAACATTCCACAGGAACAAGCAACAACATCTAATGCATCCTCTAATAAAACCAAAACAACCAGCACAGGTTCTTTGTACGAATACTCTTATGAATTGTACAAACGCAAGCAAGAGCTTATGCGCAAAGAACGTATGCCGGCTAGCATAATGGTAATTGACGATGCCATCGTTTCTACATCGGCGGGCAGGCCACTTTGGTTATTAATTGCAGTTGGTATCGTATTAGGCAACTTATTGTTCGTTATACTAGCAGGCTTTTTATTACCTGCGTTGAGGTACAAAGACTAATAAACAATCCTTAACGCTTTTCCTGGCACAGCTCTATCAGCACACCGTTGGTGGTTTTGGGATGCAAAAAGCATACTAATTTATTATCCGCTCCGGGTTTTGGTATTGTGTTAAGCAGTTCAAGACCCAAGGCCGAGAGTCGCTTCATTTCCGCCTCTATGTTTTCTACCTCAAAAGCTATATGGTGGATACCTTCACCCTTTTTATCTACAAACTTCTGTATAGGGCTTTCTGCCTTTGTGGCTTCCAATAGTTCTATTTTCGATTCACCTACCTTAAAAAATGCCGTATTCACCCCCTCAGCATCTACTTTCTCCGTTTTGTAGCAAGGCGTATTCAATAATTGCTCAAACAGGGGTATTGATTGCTCTAATTTCTTCACAGCTATACCCAAATGCTCTATTTTCAACATGCTTAATAAGTTTTACAAATATGGTTATAGAAGCTAAAATACATACTGTATCCCTGATAGTTATACTTATGGTGTAACTTTGTAATTAACTAAACTGAAAGCATTATTAAAACTTGTTATGGAACTGAAACTGCCAATTTATTTAGATAATAACGCTACCACTCCAATGGACCCAAGGGTGCTGGAAGCTATGCTGCCATATTTCGTTGAGAAGTTTGGTAATGCCGCCAGCCGCAATCACTCTTTTGGCTGGGTAGCAGAAGAAGCTGTTGACTATGCGCGGGAACAAGTGGCAAAACTCATCAACGCAGACCCTAAAGAAATCATATTTACATCCGGCGCCACTGAAAGCGATAACCTGGCTCTGAAAGGTGTTTTTGAAATGTATGCTTCAAAAGGCAACCATATCATTACCGCAACAACAGAGCACAAAGCAGTATTGGATACCTGTAAGCATATCGAAAAAATAGGTGGTCAGGTTACTTATCTGGAAGTGAATCCTGAAGGCTTGATAGACCTGCAAGAGCTGGAAAACGCCATTACGGATAAAACTATCCTCATTGCCATCATGTATGGCAACAACGAAATAGGTGTTATACAACCTGTTCGCGAAATCAGTGCCATAGCCCGCAAGCACGGTGTACTATTCTTTACTGATGCTACACAGGCGGTAGGCAAAATACCTGTAGATGTACAGGCAGATGGTATAGACCTGATGGCATTCAGCGGACATAAAATGTATGGCCCTAAGGGTGTAGGTGCGCTGTATGTACGTCGCAAAAACCCACGCGTAAAAGTTACCGCTCAAATGGACGGTGGCGGCCACGAACGTGGTATGCGTAGCGGTACGATGAATGTACCTGCTATTGTAGGTTTGGGCAAGGCTTGTGAATTGTGCATGAATGAAATGGAAGCAGAAGCAAAACGCCTGAGCATAATGCGCGACAGGCTTGAAAACGCGCTGCTGGAACTGGAAGAGGCTTATGTAAATGGCAGCAAAGAACACCGTTTGCCGCATGTCAGCAATATATCTTTCAAATATGTAGAGGGCGAAGGGCTGATGATGGGCTTTAATAAAAACATTGCCCTGTCAAGCGGTTCGGCTTGTACGTCTGCATCTTTAGAGCCTTCTTATGTGCTGAAAGCATTGGGCCTGGGCGACGATCTTGCACATAGCTCACTACGCTTCGGGCTTGGCCGCTTCACTACCGATGAGCAGATTGACTACACCATCAACGCCATCAAAGAAACGGTACTAAAACTACGTGAAATGAGTCCGTTGTGGGAAATGTTTAAAGAAGGTATAGACCTTAACACCATTGAATGGGCACACCACTAATATTTATTATCTAACGAAGTAAAAAATTAAAACTATGGCATATTCAGATAAAGTAATTGACCACTACAGCAACCCGAAAAACGTAGGTACGCTGGACAAAAGCAAGACAAACGTTGGCACAGGCCTTGTTGGTGCGCCTGAGTGCGGCGACGTGATGCGTTTGCAGATAGAAGTTGACGAAGAAACAGGCGTAATAGCAGATGCAAAGTTCAAAACATTCGGTTGCGGTTCTGCCATCGCTTCTTCTTCATTGGCTACTGAATGGCTGAAAGGCAAAACAGTAGATCAGGCATTGTCTATAGACAATATGGATATTGTAGAAGAGCTGAACCTGCCGCCTGTAAAAATACACTGCTCTGTATTGGCAGAAGATGCCATCAAAGCAGCCATTAACGATTACCGTGTAAAGAACGGTATGCCTGCATTAGAACTGGAAGAGAAGAAACATTAATCTGCGTAAGAGATATTAAATAGTGCGGCATGATATTTATTAGTGACAAAGCTAAGGAGAAGATTACAAAGCTGAAGCAGGATGCAGGATTGGATGATACCTATTTTCTGCGCGTTGGCGTGGTAGGTGGTGGTTGTTCAGGTTTGTCTTACAAGCTCGACTTTGATAACGAATCGCAACCCAACGACCAGGTTTTTGAAGACCACGGCGTGAAACTGGTAACAGACCTTAAAAGCTTTCTGTATCTATGCGATACCACGCTCGATTTTTCAGACGGGCTCAATGGTAAAGGTTTTCACTTCAGCAACCCCAACGCCAGCCGTAGCTGCGGTTGCGGTGAGAGTTTTGCTGTGTAATATTTTAGAGTTTCTAAACAATAAAGCCGCTGATGTCAGCGGCTTTATTGTTTGTAAGCACTTGTACCGGTTTCTTCCTTATAGCACATGAATATTACACTCCATTAAGCGTGTGCTTTATTGTTGAATAACATCAATAATGGTGCGAATGTAGAATACTTATATAGACACTGAAGACATGCTGTAAACTCAATTATTTCTCACACGTACCAAGTGGTAATGATGGAAAAAATAATGTTGGTGTACTGCCCGTTATTCTATTGCAACTCTTCGGGCAATTAGAACAATAATCATCAGGTACAGGCATACATGCATCTTTATCATTTTCACAATCACTTGTCATACATAGCGATGTCAAACCTGAAAAGAATAAGCACCCTGAAGAAGATTTTGTAAGCAACAAAGCAGCCCTGAATTTTTCACCAACACGTTCGCCGGTAGCTATTAAATAATATAATCCCTTCTTTTCTACTAATTGCACTTTGATAACAGTGTAATAAGCTTTATCAGTTGCATTGAAGTTTATAAAGCTCTCCAAATCACGCCCGATAGCTGCAAGGTCTGCAACAAAACGTAGCTTGTCACCAATAGCTTGTCCTATAACAATGGTGCTGTCGTCGGTCTGTGTAGTATTTGTAAAAGCAAGGCTATGAAACGTAAACAGTAAGCATGCAATACAAACAATAATAGAGATGAGGGTTGTCTTTTTCATAGTAGCGTATTAGTAATACATTAAAGATATAAAATATAGTAGAAAAGCTTAACAAAAAGCCTTTACTGCTGGGAGTTCCCTCATCGTACTGAAAATTTTGTCTTGTAAAACGTATGTTTTGTTGGTCAAGAACATTAAAACTGGTGGAAAATACTATTTAGACTGTATAGTTTTTCGAACCTCTTCTGGAATTAATGACTTATCACGTCTATCCATTATCTCTAGATATTTGTAGGCACTATCCTTTTGTATTAAATAACTATATGCTATTACTAATTGAGCTAACACCTTATTATTACTACTATCAATAGAAAATGACTTTTTCAAGTGTTCAACGCCCTTTGAGAAATAAGTATCATTCTTTTCTTCAAAAAACAATTGTAAACAACTTGTAGAAAATGATTCATGTAAAGTTGGGTTCTGAGCATTAAGGCTTAATGCTATTTCAAAGTATTTAATTGATTCCTTATAGTTACCTTTCAAACCCAGAATATTTGCAAACCCCCAATATGATTGGTAGTTCTTACTATCTAACATCCAAGCCTGGTTAAACCTCTTCATGGATGTTGTCAGGTCGTTTTTATAAAAATATGACCAACCTAATTCACTAAATTTTTTTGAAGCTGTTTTTCTGTCTTTGTATTGTGAATCAATAGTTTTTAAAAAACGATTATCAGCTTCGATTTGTTCCTTACACTTTTTGACTCCTCCATACATTGGTAATGTATTAATGCCTTCTTGGCATTCTTGAGAAATAGCACATGACGTTACTGAACAAATAAGTATAATTATTATTAATCTTTTCATCTCATTCTTATCAAATAATACCTCTCAGTCTCCTTATTCCTTGTAGCATTATTCAGAAATGGTAGCGTCAATTCCGTCACCTTAAAATATTCCCCCTCTTTCAACAGCTCATAAGGCGTTTGTTTGGCTTGCAGGTTTTTTATGCCGGTGTAAGATGTTAGCACATAACTGCCTGTCTGCATATTGGTATCGAGTGTTATCAGCCTGTCTGCGTAAAAATGTAATGCGTTCAGCGGATGGTCTAATTCGTACAAGGTCAGTTTATCGGTGTTTATGTTGTGTGCATTCATGTATTTGCCTATACTGCTGCCAAGCTGGTATTGCAATAGCTGATAATAAAAATGATGGGTAATAAACACATTACCCAGCATAATAGCCGCCGTGCTTACCCAAAACATTTGGGCTTGTATTTTTTTGTGCAGTGCTACCCACAACCATATACTAAATGCCAGCACCCACACAACAATGCCCGCCACACCCGCAGGGAAAACAACAGTCAGCGTCAGCAATGCAGCAACCATTATCAGTACAGATGCTACCCATTGTGTGGGCTTCATCACTTTGTAAAGCCCTGCATATTTGCCATCTGCCATATCGGCTATCAGTTTCGCAACCATCATAGCAGCCAACGGAAACACGACGAATATATAATGAGGCAACTGATATTTGGAAGAACCAAGTGCGATGTACGCCAGTACAAAACCACCTGTTGTAATAAATTCCTGCTCAGGTAGCAGTTTGAATTTTTGTTTCACCACTTCCGTCAATCGCATCGCCAATGCAGGCACAAACAAAAACATCCACGGCAGGAACGCCCAGAACATGCCCACAAATAAAAACTCAAACGGGGCGTTATTATCCCAGGGGCTTTCACCCGTTATCCTGCCAAAGCTCTGCGACCAATAGAAAAATCGCAACCCGCTTACGCTTTGCAAACCATTCACCGTTTTTTCGGGGTGCATATCAAATTGCTGATATAGCCCGATGCTCATAGGTATGAGAAAAATGCCAACGAGTGCAGCATCCAGCAAATGATACGGACTAAAGAGTTGTTTCCACTTACGCTTCAGCACCCAATCGCTGCCAAAGCAAAATATAGGTACCATTAATGCGATGGGCCCTTTGGTCATCATACCACAGGCAATGGCTAGCGTGCCGCCCAGCACCCAATACCATTTACGTTGCAGCTCAGCTTCTTTTATCATCCATAGCGATGTGATGACGCAGCTCATCAGTATCGTATCTGTACGCACGTCGTTGGTCATCAGGTACATACCCTGACAAGTGCCGAGTATCAACGCTGCCATACGTGCCGTCTTATCATCATACAGCAATCGCGCCAGCCTGTACACGGCATATAGCGCCCATAGCGCAAAGAGTATTGACGGTAGCTTGTATCCGAAATTATTTACACCAAATATTTTGATGCTCAGCGAGCTTACCCAAAATAGCATGGGTGGTTTATCGAGATAGTCAACACCCCTGTCGTACAGTTGCAGGTAGCTGCCGCTTTCAGCCATTTCGCGGCTCATCTCTGCATATTGCGTTGCATCAATATCCATCATGTCAACACGAAAAGCACTCAGGTGCAATATGGCAAGCAGTACAAATACCCAATTCGGAATCTTTGGCATAACGATGTTTTCCCGTATGCAAAAATAGTCGCAATTTTATCCAATGTTGCATTTGCGCCATTATCCGTTTGAATTAGCATTTCAATACCCGTTTACTACCAACAAAGGCACCAAAACACACCAGCCAACATTGGTGGTACAGCTTGGCCTGGGGCAGCTCCGCGGGCATGGCGAGGCACCTGCCATACATTACTATAATGTGTCGGTAGAGGCTATGGCTGCCATGCTGGAAGAGAAACGTCGCGACATAGAACGCTATGCACTCACAGACCCGCAACGTTTCTGGCATTTTCTGCATCACCTGATGCCCGGGCAAAATTTTCTGATAGCGGCACTTGACATAGCAGGCTGGGATTTGTTTGCACAACTACGCAGGCAGCCCTTGTATCAGTTACTACGCCTGCCGTGGAAAGCACCTTTAACAGACTATACGCTTGGGGTGGACAACGCCGAAAATATGCTGGCTAAAATGCAGGCACATCCCTGGCCTATCTATAAAATAAAAATGCGCTCCACTGATGATGTGGATTTGATACGCGCACTACGTGCTAATAGCAATGCACGTTTTCGGGTAGATGCTAATGAGGCTTTTAGCTTTGAAGATGCCAAACGCATATTGCCCGACTTGCAACAACTTGGTGTTGATATGGTAGAACAACCCCTTGCCAAAACCGCTTGGGATGAAATGAAAGAACTGAAAGCCATCAGCCCGCTACCACTGTTTGCAGATGAAAGCTGCGTAGAGGAGAGCGATGTGGCTAAATGCGCCGATGTTTTTGACGGCATCAATATCAAGCTTACAAAATGTGGCGGCATTACACCTGCACTGCGTATGATAACCGAAGGCCGCAAACTGGGCATGAAGGTAATGCTTGGCTCTATGAACGAAAGCACTATAGGCACGGCAGCAATAGCACACCTGCTGCCATTGCTTGATGAGGTAGATGCGGACGGCCCGTTATTGCTGAAAGAAGATGTGGCTGATGGCTTACAATATGATAATGGCATTATCCGCATCAGTAATATGCCCGGCTTAGGTGTGCGCTTCCGTGGTGAGAAATTTGAAAAGAAGTCCGTTTAGCATTCTATTTTTGTGCCGATGCAAATACTGCAAAACATTTCGCTCAAGCCTTTTAATACGTTCGGCATGGATGTATACGCCGATTATTATGCACCTATCACCCGGCCAGAAGAACTGGCAACTATAACTGTTGATTCCTCACTGCCTGCAAAGCGTTTTGTGCTGGGTGGCGGCAGCAATGTTTTGCTTACACACAATCTGCATGGTATTGTATTGCATAATAAAATAAAAGGCATTGAAAAAGTAAAGGAAAATGCCGACCATGTATGGGTAACGGTAGGCGCAGGCGAGGTGTGGCACGATTTTGTGATGTATGCCATTGCCAATCACTGGGCAGGTATTGAAAATCTGGCATTGATACCGGGTACTGTGGGGGCTGCACCTATCCAAAACATTGGTGCGTATGGTGTAGAGGTGAAAGCAGTAATAGATTGTGTAACAGGCTGGCATTGGGATATGAAACAATTAGTGCCTTTCTACAACAGCGAGTGTGCTTTCGGCTATCGTGATAGCATCTTTAAGCATCAGTTGAAAGACAAAGTATTCATTACATCTGTTACATTCAGACTCAATAAAAAGCCCAACTACAATACATCTTACGGTGCTATAGAGCAGGAACTACAAAAGATGGGTATTACAGAGCCCTCCATAGCCGCTATTGCAGATGCTGTTATAGCCATACGCAGCAGCAAACTACCCAACCCGCGAGAGATAGGCAATGCAGGCAGCTTTTTCAAAAACCCTACTATACCTATTGAGCAATACAACATACTGAAAGAAACATTCCCTACTATACCATCTTACCCCGTCAACGAAGAAAGTGTAAAAGTACCTGCAGGCTGGCTGATAGAGCAATGCGGCTGGAAAGGTTTTCGTGCGGGTGATGCCGGTGTGCATGAAAAGCAAGCATTAGTGCTTGTTAACTATGGCCATGCTACAGGTGGTGCAGTCTGGGATTTGTCTGACAATATCCTGAAAACAGTACACGATAAATTTCACATACAACTGGAACGAGAGGTGCAGGTATGGTAATTATACCTCTTCAGTCATTGGCATACGTACATAGAAAGTTGTACCCTTATCTTCGGTAGTGTCAAACCATATTTTGCCTTTCCAGAATTCAATAATCTTTCTGGTCATAGCAAGGCCAAGCCCCGTACCCGATGTTTTGGTCGTAAAGTAGGGTTGGAATATTTTATCAACTATATCGCTACTGATGCCTGTGCCATTATCTGCAAATGCAATCACTACATCGCCTTTATCTGCTTTGATGCTTATGTTCACCAATCCATCTCTGCCCTGTGGTATAGACTGCACAGCATTTTGCAGCAGGTTGGTAAACACTCGCAGCAACTGGCTTCTATCTGCATTGATGTATATTGGCTCGGTAGATTTCAGTATCTCTACTTTCACTTCGCTTTCGTTCAGGTATAGTTCTGCCACACGCTCTGTCAGTTCATTCACTTCTATGTTTTCAGGTATCGCCTCGGGCATCTTGGCAAAGTTGGAAAACTCACTGGCTATATACGACAAGTTATCTATCTGCTCTATCAACGATTCCGATACTTTCACTGTCAGCTCACGTACATTATCGTAATCATTGCGCAATGCCTGTTGCAGGTACTGTATGTTCAGCTTCATGGGGGTCAGCGGGTTTTTGATTTCATGCGCTACCTGCTTTGCCATTTCACGCCATGCACTTTCTCGCTCATTGCGCGCCATCATCATGGCATTGGCTTCCACTTTCTTCACCATCTTGTTATACTCATCTACCAATAGGCCTATTTCATCTTCATACGGCCATTCTATCAATTCATTTTTACTGAGGTTCAGTTTTTCGAACTGGCTGATGACAATGTTGAAGCTCCTCGTTATCCAGCGTGTAATAAATACTGTAAGAATTCCTGATAACAGAAATACAAATGCGTACAGGTTGATAAGCGCTACTAAGATGTTTGATATCTGATAGTTCAGTTCTTTTTGCGATGCGAAGTAGGGTATATTGATAAAGCCCATCACCACACCGGCTTCATCTCGAACAGGAACGTAGCAGGACAGGTGTGACAATTTACCGATGTTCTCATCCTGCATCAGTAAAGATTTTTTATTAACCCATAAAGCATGATACGCATCTTGTCGCATGATACGGGCAAGTAGCGCACGGTCGTATATATTGTCTTGAGACGTTACATTCAATATACCGCTGGCGTTAAATACGTTTATGTCTGTTTTTTGCGCATTAGCCAGATTGGTGATGAAGTATTTAAAAGCGGCTGTATTGGTTACACGGTTAAATAACGCAGGGTCTGACAGAGCATTTTCCTGTTCCAGATACTGATTAACAGAACGTTCAACCACCTGCATCACACTCAGTAATTTTTCTCTTGTGTTTTGCTTGTATTGAAAAGTAAAGTAAACAATGGTAATGATACCGATGATGAGAAACGAAACCAGTACGATGCTCAACATAGATAAGTGTATGCGCCTGCGAAGGGTGAAATTGATAATTTTACCGTTCAACTTGGGTTTGGCAAAATAAGAGATAGACGATTTGTATAACACTATCAATATTGCTACCAATACCTGTATGCCAAACAGGTAAGAAAATAGTGTGATGCTTTCTAGCCATAGTTTTTGGTTTTGTACCACCACTACTACCTTATTCTTATCAGCCCGATACCATAATTCGCTTTTTTCATTTCTTGTTACAAATTGATGATCGCCCTGTATGCGTTCATTCATAAATACAGGGAATGTGTAATCATTTGTTTGTGTCAGCAGTTTCTTGTTGGCATATACTGCATAAGAATAACTTGCGTTATCAAGGTTGGTTTTAAGGGTGCGTGGTTGCAGCAGTTCAGGGTATACAGTTTCGCCGGTAGATTCTTTTACAGCAAGGTCGAGAAATAAATAACCTGCTATAATACTGTCTTGCAGGTGAATGGGTATCTTACCCAAGTAATAGTGGCCGTCTTGTGCGTACTCTTTATAATACAAGTCGCTATCGCTGGTAGCTTCAGCCCGGTGCATCTGCTTGCGTATAGCGTTGTAGCTTAGCGTATCATTGTTATACAAGCTGTTTCCAACTGCGTCGTACAGCAATATCCTTGTTTGGTATTTATTCAGTTGAGAGCCAAAGTATAGCATCTCAAAGCGTTCGTTCAGTTGTTTGCGAGTGTTATTATCAGGATTTTGTATAAAGGCTTTCAGTGTATGGTCGTTCTGTATTGTTTGTTTCAGATTGTTGAATAAAAAATCTTCCAGCGGGTAATCCTTTTGCTGTGCTACTGCATCTGCAAAACGCAGGCGTGCTTCTTTTTCTTTTATATTATTAAAGTATTGCAGTACAACCGTGCAAAACAAGCACACGAAGAATGCCCAGAATATCATATGCGCGGCCAGCACATCATTACTGTATGTAAGTTTTTTTACATCCAGCAGTATAATGAAAAGCATCAACCATCCCAGCAGCAGGTAAGACAGATTGCCCGTACGGCTTACGTCGCTTATTATTATTACTAAAAATCCCGTAACGCCTATCAGCAGGTATTTCAGCCATTGGTTACTTACCGATTTTTTAAGCAGCAGGTTGAGGAAGTATATTAACAGGCAACTGCTGATAGTAATAACACCGATGGTAATAAGGCCGTAAATAGTAAACTTGTTGATACTGTAGAAGTTGCTGACATCAAACGAAATGGCGGAGTCAACTACTAAGCTGTTGATAAGATTGATGAATGTAAAAGCTGTAACAATAACCAGGATACTTAATGCAAATGCGATTAACCAACGGACATACTTACGCATTCTCGTAAAATCAACATCCGCAATTGAAACATTGCCAACTATATACGCAACAATCCAAAGTACGCATAAGGAGTTCAATAACAAATCTCCCAACGAACGGTGTATCTCACTGGTTGCATATATCAGTGGAGAGAAGATAGGCAGGTTACTCAGATTGAAGGGCAAGCCATATTGGTAGGTAAGTAGCCTGCTTCCGCCAATTACTATCAGCGTTATTGCTATACCCAAAATATTAGACCGCTTGCGCGATATATTAATGCTTACCAATTGCAGCCATGCTATACTGGCTATCAGTGCACAAGCCAGCAGTAACATCATCATCCAGTCGGGTATCCATTGCGGCAGGTTGCTTTCATTAAATTTCAGGTAGAAGAGTACACTCCCATCTGTTGTGCTTTTGATGGCAAAGCCACCCTTTACCGCTGTGCTGTGTATTCGGGTATTTGCAGGTATATAACTGCCGGCAGCAAATTCATTTGACAGATATTTATTCTCAAAAGGATATTGGTACATTACCGGAAACAGAGCTGTCAGATGCCTGTCTGTACCTGCTACTCTATGACACTTAATAATGAATACACCTTTCTCATTAAACAGCAATCTTTCTTTCTCATTGCCGTTTTTCCCTACGCAGTCTGCCAATATCTTATTAGTATTCCAGAAACAAAGGGTATTGTTTTTGTAAGCATACAAATAGTAGGGCTGTATGCTTAGTTTCTCTACATCGACATCTGTCAGTGTTTCGGTAAATATCCTGTCGGTCAGGTCTTTTTCTTCTATCAGCAGGCGAAAGAGTTCTTGTTTCATCCGCACATCCTCTTGTACGGTAGCTGCCATGCCTCGTGCCGATATGTCTTTACTATGGTTGTAATAGCGCATGCCTGCTACGCACCAAAGTGCAAGTGCTGCTATCAGCCATCCCCAGTATGGATACCGTTTGAACACCTTATTGTCTTTCCAGTAGTTTTACTTTGTTCCACAATGCATCCATTTCTGCCAGTGTCATATCGTGCAGCACTTTACCATCTGCAGCCGCCATACTTTCTATTTGCTGAAAACGGCGTATGAATTTTTTGTTTGTTTTCTCCAATGCCATCTCAGGATCCACTTTGGCAAAGCGCGAGTAGTTTATCAGTGCAAACAATACATCACCCATTTCCTCTTCTATTTTCTCTTGCTTGCCTTCCGCTACTGCTTCATACAGTTCACCTATTTCTTCATCTACTTTTTCTTTTACTTGTGCTATGGTGTCCCACTCAAAGCCTACTTGCTTGGTTTTGTTTTGCAGTTGCAAGGCTTTCATCATGGCAGGTATAGATTGCGGTAGCCCGCTGAGTATAGATTTCTTACCTTCTTTCAGTTTCAGCTTTTCCCAGTTTTGTTTTACTTCTTCTTCATCGTTCACTACGGTGCTGCTATATATATGAGGGTGGCGACTCACTAATTTATTGCACACGCCTTCAATCACATCATCGAGTGTAAATTCTTTTTGCTCTGCACCTATCTTGCTGTAGAATACAATATGCAACAGCAGGTCGCCCAGTTCTTCTTTCAGCCCCTGCCAGTCTTCGCTGTCAATCGCGTCTGCCAACTCATAGGTTTCCTCTATGGTTTGCGGGCGCAGGCTTTGTATGGTCTGTTTCTTATCCCACGGACAGTTTGCCCGAAGTTCGTCCATAATGGTTCGCAGCCTTTCTAATGATTGAGCGTATTCCATGCACCTGATAAATTCTTATTAAAACTAATCAACTATTCAATAAATCAACTAACTGCCCCAACGATAGCCATCTGCATTGATACCCGCCAATTGCAGCACACGGTGTATTACGGTATAGGCAGCTTCTTCAATAGTTGCAGGGTTGCTGTAAAAAGATGGTGTAGCAGGGCAGATGATACCCCCAGCTTCTGTTATGGTCGTCATATTGCGCAGATGCACCAGGTTGTAAGGCGTTTCGCGTACCACGCATATCAGCTTGCGGCGTTCTTTGAGCATTACGTCGGCGGCACGCGTTATCAGGTCGTTGCTTACGCCTGTTGCTATACGGCCTGCAGTGCCCATACTGCACGGGCATATGATGAGCGCATCGTACCCCGCACTGCCAGATGCGAACGGAGCCATAAAATCGTTTTTATCCCACACCTTAAAAGGATAATCGGCATAATGTTCGTTACCCAATTCGTGCTGCCATACAGTACGCGCGTTATCGCTCCATACAACACCAATTTCTTTAACCTGCTGTTGCAACTTCACCAAACTATCCAGCAAAACCTTTGTATATACTGAACCACTTGCACCCGTTACCGCCACTGCTATTTTCATATAAAGACTATATATATAATTATCACAAGATATTAACAAAGCTACCTAGAAATAGTCGTAAATTAGCTTTCTTAAAATACCATGTAATGAAACGTGTATTGTTATTATTTATCGCTCTGGTGATGGCTGGCACAGTGACAATGGCATCTGATAAAAATAAAAAAACGACTACCCCTACCGCTAAAAATGAAATAGAATGGATAAGCTTTGAAGAGGCTGAAAAACGCATGCAGAAAGAACCCCGCAAAGTATGGATAGATGTTTATACAGACTGGTGTGGTTGGTGCAAAGTGTTAGACAAAAAGACATTCTCTCACCCTGAGGTTATTAAATACATGAACACCAAATACTACGCCATCAAGTTTGATGCAGAACGTTTGGACAGTATTTCATTCGGTGGCAAAAAATGGGGGTTCATGCCTGAATATAAAGCCAACGCATTGGCTGTGCAATTGATGAAGGGACAAATGTCTTACCCTACCAGTATCATCATGACAGAGAATTTTCAAAATCCATCGCCTATACCCGGATATATAACCGTACCGCAAATTGAGGGTATTCTAAAGTACTTGGGAGAAGACACTTATAAAACAACCAAGTACGAGGATTACAGCAAGACCTTTACACCCATCTGGAAGGAAATATTAACACCACTAGCGCCCAACGCTCACTAATCTTTTTTAGCAACTAGATACTGCATATCGCTTTTGTAATATTTGCAGATGGCTGTCAGCCCGCAGCGTTCGCATTTAGGCCTGCGTGCCAGACAGGTGTAGCGCCCATGCAGTATCAGCCAGTGATGCGCTTTATGTATTAGCTCTTGCGGTATGTTGGCTACCAATTGTTTTTCGCTCTGCAATACATTCTTGGCATTGGTAGTTAATCCTATCCTTGCTGATACACGAAACACGTGTGTATCTACAGCCATATTGGGCTGCTCGTAGATAACGGATGTAATGACATTAGCCGTCTTTCTGCCCACCCCCGGCAGCTTCACCAATTCCTCTACCGTATCGGGCACTTCACCATTGTAATTTTCTACCAGCATTTTTGCCATGCCCATCAGGTGTTTGGTTTTGTTATTGGCAAATGTTACGCTGCGTATAAAAGGCTCTATGTCTTCAAAACTTGCCTGTGCAAGTGTTTCAGGGGTAGGGAAAGCTTTGAATAAGGCAGGTGTTACTATATTCACACGTTTATCGGTACACTGTGCAGAGAGTATCACGGCTACCAAAAGCTGGTAGGGGTTTTCATAATGCAACTCCGTTTCAGCTTCCGGCATATTCTGCTGAAACCAGTCTATAATATAAGCATACCGTTCTTTCTTGGTCATTGTATTGGCTATGTGTGTAAAAATAAGAAACAGCCAGCCAATTAAGGAGACGGTTTTTAGTTATACTATTCGTTTTTTATTTAGTATCCGGCTCAAACTCCAACACTGCAGAGTTCATACAAAAACGCTTATAAGTAGGTGCGGGGCCATCATCGAAGATGTGTCCCAGATGAGAATCACAACGCCAGCAGTTTACCTCTGTACGTACCATACCATGAGAGTTGTCTTCTTTGTACGTAACACTCTTATCTCCTAAAGACTCATAAAAACTAGGCCATCCGCAACTGCTTGCAAACTTAGCATCCGAACGAAAAAGCGGGTTGCCACATACAGCACAGTAATACATTCCTTTAGTATCCGTATTCCAATATTTACCCGTAAAAGCCCATTCTGTTTCGGCTTCTCTACCTATTGCGTACACTTCTTTGGGTAATATTTTTTTCCATTCGGCATTGCTTACATTCAGTTTATTAGTAGCAGTGCGAGAGTAGTGCGGATTGTTTTTATGTTCTTCGCTCATAGCATCATTTTTTTGTGCATTGGTACAGCTTGCTGTAAGCAGCGTACAGATGGTTAATATTAAACTTAAATATCTCATACAATTTACTTTATTAATAACTGTTTTATAAACGAATAGTTCATTTCTGCGGATTTCAGCCCATGTTAACGTTTATACAAATATCATTTAATAGCTAAAGTTTTATTGTCGTCTGATTTACAAAAGCTGATAATAGTCAGTATCGGGTAACTGTGTGTTCGATACTTTTGTATTGTTATGCAAATAGAATATGTTTCTGCTGCTGAGGCTGTAAGTCATGTACAAAGTAACTGCAGAGTTTTTATACATGGTAGTGCTGCTACACCGCTAACATTGGTTAACGCATTACTTTCTAGAGCCGGTGAGGTTGCTAATGTGGAATTAGTATCTATCAGTACAATTGGTGATATTGATTGGGAAAAACCCGGCGTAACTGATAGTTTTTACCTCAACTCGTTGTTTGTATCTGCTAATGTACGCGAATGGGTAAACAGCCCTTATGGCGATTATGTGCCGGTTTTTTTAAGCGAAATTCCCAGGCTTTTTAAATCTGGTATTTTGCCAATAGATGTTGCATTAATACAGGTATCGCCTCCGGACAGCCATGGTTACTGCACATTAGGCACTTCGGTAGATGCTGCATTAACTGCAGTAAAAATGGCAGGTAAAGTAATAGCACAAGTTAATCCTGATATGCCACGTACGCATGGAGAAGGGCATATACATATTTCAAAATTCACAGCTGCCATATGGGATAAGGTGCCTTTGCCGGAAGTTGACTACAGATGCAAAGCAGATAACACATCGTCGCAAATAGGTAAAAACGTTGCAGGAATTGTTGAAAATGGAGCAACCCTGCAAATGGGGATAGGCGCTATACCAGATGCTGTATTGCAATCGCTTACCAATCACAAAGCATTGGGCGTACATACAGAAATGTTTTCAGACGGGATAATACCATTAGTTGAAAAGGGAATCATCACAAATGAAAATAAAAAAGTAAGGCGCGGGAATATTGTCACTTCGTTTATTATAGGAACGAAGAAAGTATATGATTTTGTAAATGATAATCCCAATGTGTTATTCATGGATGTTGCTTTTGTGAACGATACTACCGTTATCAGGAAAAACCCGAAAGTAACTGCTATAAACAGTGCCATAGAGATAGACCTGACCGGACAGGTATGTGCCGATTCGATTGGTACTTACCAATACTCCGGTATCGGCGGGCAGATGGACTTTATGCGTGGCGCTTCATTATCAGATGGTGGTAAGCCTATAATAGCACTGCCATCTGTTACAAATAAAGGTATATCGCGTATTGTACCTTTTTTAAAGAAGGGTGCAGGTGTTGTTACTACCCGTGGGCATGTACACTATGTTGTTACTGAATACGGAGTAGTTAACTTATATGGAAAGAATTTTGAACAACGTGCAAAACTATTGATAAGCATTGCTCACCCCGATCATAGGGAAACTTTAGACCGTGCATTCTTTGAAAGGTTTGGTAAATCTGCTATATAATTAAGGGCTGTAATAACAGCCCTTTACAATTTTATATAACTACTACTTCATGAAAATCTTTAGCATCCAGGTATTTTTGTGCCAATAGTTGCAACTCGCTTGCAGTAATGGTTTTGTAGATACGTATGTTGCGGTTGAAGTGCTCTATCGTCATGCCGTTCAGTATCAAGGTGCGCCAGCGTTGCAATATGGAGAATGGCCCGTCGAGGTCGCCTAGCAGATTGCCGAGCAGGTAGTTTTTTACCAGCAACAGTTCTTCATCATCTGCCAACTCGTTGCGCAGCGTTTCCATCTCGTGGTATATCTCTTTTATAGCGGGCTCTACTACATCTCTGCCTACTTCTGTTTGTATTGTCAGTTCGCCACCATGCGCGTAGGGCGACAGTCCGCTGTATATGCCGTATGTGTAGCCCTTCTCCTCACGTATATTACTCATCAACCGAGAGCCGAAGTAACCACCGAACAAAGTATTCAGCACTACCATGGGTGCAAAGTCTTCGTGGTGTCGGTTTGGAAACAATCGCCCTATGCGTATAGCACCCTGCACACCATCCGCATCGTTAACTATGTATTGTTTCTTTTCGGTTGATTGTATTATATCAAATGTCATAGCATCGTGGTTGGTAACCGTTACTGCAGCTTTACCAAATACATCATCAATATTTTTCAGTGTATCATCGCCAAACTTACCTGCCAAAAAGATACGCACACCACCTAGGTCGAAATGCTTTTTGTAAAAAGCCAACAAGTCATCTCGCGTCAGGTTTTCGATGGTTTCTTTTTTAGTATATCTTCCGTACGGATGCTCGTTGCCAAACAAAGCAGCATCTATTCGCTGGTTGGCTACAAAATCACATTGGCGCAGGCTTACCATCAGGCGTTGCAGGCTGTTCTGCTTGTATATATCCAGTTCTGTTTGGGGGAATATAGCATCTGTCAGTACCTCATAGACTATAGGCAAGAGGCTGGGTATATGTTTGGTAAGTGTATGCAGTATAATACTACTGTGGTCATTACCGGGTGCAACTTTGAGGCTCGCACCGTAAAATTCCAACGCTTCGTTTATTTCGTGTGCTGTACGTTTGCTTGTACCATTTTTCAGCAAGCCTGCCACTGCCTGCGATGTGGCTTGCTTTTCTTCATACCACAACCCCGCCGGAAACACCCAGCTTATCTCTACCACATCCTGCACACCTGCCTGTAGCCAGTAAAACGGTATGCCGTTGCTCAGCTTTTGCTCATTGATGGCAGGCAGCACGAAATCAAATTCTACCGCATCGTGTATGGCAGGTGGTGTTTTTCTGTCTAAAGTCATTGTCAATATTTAGTCTTTTACAAACAAAGCGCGTATCTCATCTGCATCCTGAGCTTTCATTCTGCCACCGAGCACCAGACGCAACTGTCGGCGACGTAATGCCCCGGCATACATTTTTTGTTCTTCTTCCGTCTGTGGCACTATTTCCTGCACTTTGCGCGGACGGCCATTGGGGTCTAATGCAACAAATGTAAGATATGCCTCGTTTGATAAGTATTTGTATTGTGCTGTCAGGTCTTCTCCCCATACTTTCAGGTACACTTCCATAGATGTGTTGAAAGAACGAGTGAGCTTAGCTTCTATCGTCAGCAAGTTGCCCAGTTTAATGGGGTTGTTAAAAGATACATTATCAACCGATGCCGTTACTACGGGACAATTGCAGTGTTTTTGCGCGGCAATGGCAGCAGCTATATCCATCCAGTGCATCAGGCGGCCACCCATCAGGTTGCCCAGTGTATTGGTGTCATTCGGTAGTACCAGTTCGGACATGACAACGTATGTGTCTTGCGGATGCTTTTCTTTTGTCATCTCATCAATATTTTTAAAACGCGGTAAAGTTAGGGTAATTGCCAATGGCATACCCTATGCATGTATAAGAAAAAAGAGAGGTTATGCCTCTCTTTCCATATTAATGCAGTTTAGATGCGTATTTATCCGGATTGCCGTTGAAAGCCGTTTTGCAGGTTTCGCTGCAAAACCATACTGTATCATTATTATGTACGGTATATTCTGTCCACGTATTGTCTTTTACCATTTCACAAACAGGGTCCATCGGGCCGGTTGCAGCAGTTGTTTCTGTTGCAGTTGTTTCTGCTGCGGGTGCTTCAATTGTTGTATTGCCTTCGGGAGCATTACCGCAAGCTGCCATAGCTAATGAAGCAAATAGTATTAATGCGAAACGTTTCATCAATTTAATTTTTTACAAAGGTAGTATTTGTTTCGCCTACGTCGGTTTGCATTTTCAGCAGATATGTTCCGGTTGGTAATGATGTGGTATATATTGTGGTTTTGTTAAAAGGCAGTTCATACATCTTGCCTGTCATATCATATATGCGTACATCTTTTACAGAGGCACCAATGTGTAAGCTATTTGTACATGGATTGGGGTAGATATTTATATCCTTACTCTCTATATTGCTTACACTTGTACTGAACAGCAAATCCCACAACTGAACATCGCCATTGGCAGTACCCACAGCTATATACCTGCCGTTTGGCGATATATCAACAGAAAAAACAGTGCCGCTACCGGCCTTGCTGAAACTCTTTAATTGATTGCCGGTATTAAAGTCCCACATTCTAATGGTGCCATCTTTACTACCCGACACAATTTTGCTTCCATCGTCCGATACGTCAATAAACCGTACCTCGTCTGTATGTCCGTTCAGTGTACGCACCAATGTGCCTGTCGCAGCATCCCATATTTTGATGCTCTTGTCTTTGCTGCACGATACAATATAATTTCCGTTAGGCGTCATCTTTACACCATATACCCAGTTACTATGCCCTGTAAAACTGCGTATGAGCACGCCAGATGTATCCCACAGTTTTACCATATTATCATCGCCGCCTGTTACTATTTTTTCCTGTGCTGCCCAGTCGCTGCACATCACCCAGTTATTATGTGCGTCGATACTATGCAACTGCGCACCGTTGATGGCATTGTATATAAACAGTTTTTTCGCCGAACTGCCCACCGCCAGTTTATTACCATCGGGCGAAAAGTTGACAGAGAATGAAAAGTTTACGTTGAGGTCTATATTATTGATAAGCGTTGGTGGTGTAGTGGTATAATCAAAAATCAAGAGGTTTCCCATCTCTTCTATTGCTGCCGCTTTTGTACCATTACTACTCAGCTTCACACCTTGTATACACAGCAGGTTACTATCTACCTGATAATCCCACAACATATTACCACTGTGTGTATCAAATATCCGCAACCAGGAAGGCGTACATTCCGAGCCACTGAATACCTTGTTGCCATCTGCTGAAAACGAAACAGCATAGGTTTCTTTTTTGAATTGTGCGCAAGGCCTGTCCCATTTCAGGTTTTGTGCATTTGCATACATCGTAGCAACTAAACACAATAGAATGGCAGGTAGTATTTTATATAGCATAATAGATTGTTTGTTACTATTAAGACGGGCTACCTCTGAAAAAAGCAAGCATCTATTAATTGTTTTTAAGCATTTCAATATGCGGTATACCATCTTCCATGTATGTGTCGCTTACTTGTGCAAAGCCTATACTTTCGTAAAAACCTTTCAGATATAGTTGTGCACCTATGCGTATGGGATTGTTGCCAAAGGCCTCGATAGTTTTTTCAACAGACAAGCGCATTAACTCCCTACCCAATCCTTTACTGCGATAATCAGGGTCTGTTACCACCCTTCCTATGGAAGCCTCTGCATAAGACACACCGGCAGGTACTATACGGCTGTATGCTACCAATGCGTTATCTGCAAAGCCCATCAGGTGCATGCATTTCGTGTCTTTATCGTCCATATCCTGAAACACGCAATTCTGCTCTACTACAAACACCTTGCTACGTAGCTTCAGTATTTCATACAACTCGTAGTTGCTTAGTTCGTTAAATGCTTTCAGTCGCCAGTTGAGTTGCATAGCTTAGGGTACGATTTCGTTTAAATGCTTTATGGTGTATTCGGTAGTTGTATCAATACTGAAGTATCGGGTATTCATATCTTCGGGTTTGTAGTTGTAAAAGCATCCTGCGTATATGTATTTATCTTTCGGTACAGTTGTGCTGTCTTTAACAAAGTAAAATGATACGTCAGGTTTATTGCTCATAGAAGATAAAATAATACTTTCTGCTGCTGCTGCCCAAGGCTCTATCATTATATTTTTTACAGGTTCGTCCTCTGCAATAGCAAGTTTTTTCACCCCTTGCTTATTCATCCATGTAAGTATCTCTGTAGTTAGTGTTACACGAGCCGTGTATTTTTGAGCAGAATGATATATATAAACAAACCTGCCTGCTAATACTATGGCTATTACTGCCAAGGCTTGTGCGGGCTTCATAGCAGGCAATACATAATAAACAAAAGGCAAGCACATGATGATAACCATTCCCATCATTTCACTTTCAATATAAAATAAGTGATGGTCTGTAAGGTTACCGAATACTAAGCATATCAACACATAATAACCTATTGTACCCAATAAACATATAGAGAACAGTTTGTATTGCCTGCGGATGAATATACTTGTCATACCGTATATGAACAGTATAGAAGCTGCCCAGTAATTGTATATGCAGCGCTTTATAAAGGCTTTGCTGAAATCGCTTCCTAATCCGCTGATAATATCATGCAAACTAAAGTACAAAGCATTATGCATCTTACCGCTATCATAGCTCTGAGTATTGCTCATCACAAGCTTAGCCGCTATAGTAGAGATAATGACAATGCTGATGAATGCTTTCGCAGAAAGTTGTGTAAACCTATTATTGATATATAAATAGTAGGTGCATAATAATAGTACTACAGGAATGATAGCCGCGTGTGTAAATATGGCAGTAAATATGAGTGGTGTAAATAATAACAAACGGAATGGGTGTATTGTAGATTTTTGACCATAACACAATACGCCAAATGCCAACATCATCCAGGCAGTAGCTTGAAATACTTCATTGTTTGTCCAGAAAAAAGCTTCTGATGCAAACAACAAATAGTAAAAGCAAAGCAGTATTGTTTTACGATATTGTTTTAAAACAAACGTAAGAATAAAACCTACACTCAAGTAAAACAGATTGAACGACAAAGAATAGGATAACAATATCGTCTTCAATGGCCAGTGCATTTTACTGCCTATCAATGGCACTATCTGTGTAATGAATGCACCAAAACGGTTCTCCTGAATATACAGTCTGCCCTCTGTAATAATATTATAGACAATGAAAGGTGCATCTAAAAACAGCATCCTCTCTTTATAATATAAGAGTGATGCAACGCACAACACAAACAATCCCGTAAGGGAGATATATGCAGCTATACGGGTGGTGCTATTTTCCTGCATACGGAAAGATAGGGTTTTATGACTTTAGATGCACTACTTGCTAAGGTGCATACTGCGCTCTTTGTATAACTGACGGAACCATGGGTCGCGCAGGTCTTTGATGAAGCGTATCGCTTCGCCTGTACTTTTCATTTCAGGCCCCAGTTCTTTATTTACATTCGGGAATTTGTTGAAGCTGAACACGGGTTCTTTCACAGCGAAGCCGTCCAGCTTTTTTTCCATCTTAAAGTCTTTCAGCTTTTTCTCGCCCAACATCACTTTGGTAGCTATATTCAGGTACGGAATACCATAAGCCTTAGCAATGAACGGCGTAGTGCGGCTGGCACGCGGGTTTGCTTCTATTACATATACCTTGCCGTCCTTTATTGCAAATTGTATGTTGATAAGGCCTTTTACATTCAGCTTCAAGGCTATTTTTTTGGCTATATCTGCCATCTCATCCACTATCATGGGGCCTAGGTTGAAGCAGGGCAGCAAGGCGTGGCTATCGCCGCTATGTATGCCTGCAGGCTCTATATGCTCCATGATGCCCATTATGTGTACTTCTTCGCCATCGCATATAGCATCTACTTCCGCTTCCTGACAACGGTCGAGGAAATGGTCTATCAATATCTTATTACCTGGCAGATGTTTTAGCAGGCTGAGTACACTTTTCTCGAGTTCATCGTCGTTGATGACGATACGCATACGCTGGCCACCCAATACATAAGATGGGCGTACCAACACGGGATAACCTACCTGATTGGCTACTTCAATAGCTTCGTCGGTAGTATAGGCTGTACCATAGCGTGGGTAAGGGATGTTCAGTTCTTTCAGCATATCGCTGAAGCGGCCACGGTCTTCGGCAATATCCATATTATCGAAAGACGTACCTATGATGCGGATGCCTTTTTCATGCAGGCGTTTTGCCAGCTTCAGGGCTGTTTGCCCGCCAAGCTGCACAATCACACCATAAGGCTGCTCATGCTCTATGATTTCCCACAGATGCTCCCAGTAAACGGGTTCGAAGTATAATTTATCAGCAATATCAAAGTCGGTAGAAACGGTTTCGGGGTTGCAGTTCACCATGATGGCCTCGTAGCCACTTTCTTTAACGGCTATCAGCCCATGTGTGCAGCAATAGTCAAACTCAATACCTTGCCCGATGCGGTTCGGGCCAGACCCCAATACGATTACTTTTTTCTTTTCCCCGGGGATTGATTCGTTGAAAACGATAGAAGAACTCATGAGCTGCAAAGTTAATGCTACCAGGGATTATTTAAGTCGTTTTTTGTAAAAAGATGCTGCCTGTTTATGAAATTGCTACCGGCGGGGCGTTTCAGTACCACCCCTGTTTTGCCGAAAAGGCGCATCAAAAAAGCAACAGGCGTAAGCACTACCCAATATATAAGGCTTAGCAATACGGCATTGTTGATATGCCCTATAATACCCGTCAGCCAGCCAAACCATTTGTGTACAAAGCCTGCAAACCCTGCCGATGCCAGCCCCATTATGCCAATGGTAAACACCGCATACAATACCTCTATGCGGCGGAAAAGGAAATAGAGCAGTACCCCTACCAATACAATGGCAAGTAACGACTCCTTTATTTTTACCGCTTCTTTCATTAAAACAATGTATATATAAATGGTGCCAAACCCGTGTTGGCAGCTATTATTAATATGGCTATCAGAAGCAGGGCGATGATGATGGGGGTGAGCCACCACTTTTTACGCTCTTTGAGAAACATCCATAAGTCTTTCAGAAATTCCATAAGTTTCAAAAATAGGATTTTATTTATATGCTTCTGCGTATGGTTTGTCCCAGTTGCTATGCAATTTTATTAGCTCATGATAATTGCCATCTTGTTCATACTTGCGTTGCCATTTACTTATTATTCTTTCCATCCTGTTTTTACGTCTTTCAACAAAAGCCAAAGTACCTTTTGCAAAGTAGTACCATTGAGCTCCATCACTTCCGCCAAACCATTTATACAAAACAGAATATGTTTTCTTCATGTATTTTTCCGCTTGTTTAGTATCACCTGCTTTAGCAAAAAGCTGACCTGCATGCCAATTTAAACTATGCTTATTTACATTAGTGTTTTGTCGTTTGTAATGTATTATCAAATTAGCAGCCTCTCTATACTTGCCTTCAGCAGATAACGTACGCCAACAACAGGTATCGCTATTGAAAATGTTTGATGGGTATTGCAGACTATTTTGAGCAAAACAATTTTCTACTAAGACTACAAGTATTATACTATATGTTAAGTAAGCAAGTTTCAATATCAATAAGTATTAATCTACCTTAAACTGTCTTCTCCATTTTGTTGCATCATTATTGGGTTGCAGGTCTTTATAAAAAACAAAGTTCCCCATTACCAGCACATCCATATCCGTTTCCATAAAGCAGGCATAGGCATCGTTGGGGTTGCAAACAATGGGTTCTCCACGCACATTGAATGATGTATTGATTAACACACCATACCCACTCAGTTTTTTGAATGCATGGAGTAGCTGGTGCATCATCGGGTTGTCTTTTGCTGCAACTGTTTGTATGCGTGCGCTGAAGTCTATATGCGTAATGGCTGGTAGCTCACTGCGCTGTACATAGAGTTTATCCATCAGCGATAGCGTATGATAATTGTTTGGTAGCGGTTTGCGGTAGGCTTCTTTGATGGGGTGTACAAACAGCATGTAGGGCGATGGGTGTTTCAAGCTAAACAGGCGCATTGCCTCTTCCTGCAACATAAGAGGTGCAAAGGGGCGAAAACCTTCACGGAATTTTATCTTGATGTTCAGTTTTTTTTGCATCTCGGGGTTGCGGGGGTCTGCCAATATGCTACGGTGGCCCAACGCGCGTGGCCCAAACTCCATACGCCCCTGAAACCATCCGACTACTTTGCCATCAGCAATTTCTTTAGCTACGGTATCAGTGAGCGATGCACTGTCTTCAATATGTATAGCTTCTGCACTGTATTTATTGATGGTTTTGATAATGTCTTTATCCTCGTAAGCAATACCGAGGTAGGCAGCATGCATGGCATCTGTACCTATATGCTTTCTTGGTTGCCCCTGCTGTATGTGATACGCCGCTAAAGCAGCACCCACTGCACCGCCAGCATCGCCGGCAGCGGGTTGTATATATATATTATCAAAAATGCCAGCCTCTTGCAACTTGCCGTTGGCTACACAGTTGAGTGCTACGCCGCCTGCCATGCACAGGTTGTTACTACCTGTTAGTTGCTTGGCGGTACGTGCCAGTTTCAGAACAATATCTTCTGTTACCTGTTGTATGGCAAGTGCCAGATTGCAATGGTGTTGCTGCATGGGTTCGTCTTCTGCCTTTCGAGGGAAACCAAATAGTTTTTCCCATTTGGCATCGTTTACCATACGCAAGCCTGTGGCGTAGGTAAAAAATTGTTGGTGCAGAAACACAGAGCCATCATCGTACACTGTACAGATATTATCGAGTATCTTTTGCTTGAACTTTTCGGTTTGGGCATCATTCGGATTGCCATAAGGTGCAAGTCCCATCAATTTGTATTCGCCTGAATTGACTTTGAAACCCAGGAAATAAGTAAATGCCGAATAAAGCAAACCTACCGAATGTGGAAAGTGCAATTCCTTTAACGCTGTAATACTATTGCCCTCACCTTTACTAATAGATGTAGTACACCATTCGCCCACACCGTCTATCGTTAGTATAGCAGCATCGTTGTAGGGTGATGGATAGAATGCACTGGCAGCATGGCTGAGGTGATGCTCAGGGAAAAGCAACTTTTGTTTACCATTACAGTTTTCGTCTGCTTCTTTCAGTCCCTTGCGCACATTATCTTTCAAAAATACTTTTTCCTTTATCCATACAGGCATGGCACGCATGAAGGACAACCAACCTTTGGGCGAAAAAGCATAGTAAGTTTCCAGCAGGCGTTCAAACTTCAGCAGTGGCTTATCGTAAAACGCTACATAATCTATATCGTTGATGCTAAGCCCTGCTTCGTCCAGACAATAACGCACTGCATGTACCGGAAAACGCTCATCGTGTTTGATGCGGGTAAACCTTTCTTCCTGTGCGGCTGCTACTATATGCCCATCTACCACCAGTGCGGCGGCAGCATCGTGATAAAAGCATGATATACCGAGGATTTTCATTTATGAGCAATCAAAAGTAAATAGTAAACAGACAAAACTGAATGAATTTGTTGCAAATTGTTGCAATTATTCATGTAAAATTTCCTTTTGCTTGCTGATGTGTTTTGATAATAACTTACGTAAACCTGCATGGCTGATGTGTTTATTGGTAACATTGCCAGTTGTGCTTACTTCCACTTCTTGTTTTTCAGGTTTGTTGGCAGATGGCTGTACGGTGTGTACCACTGTCATTTGTTTGGGTGTGGGGTAATCTCCCGCCAGACGGCTATCGAGGTCTATGGCTTTCAGCATTTGGTTGATAGAGGGCTTTACCATTTGTGTACAGGTTTTGCAATCCTTACCCTTGAACTGTTGCTCTATATAGATATTACCCTCGGCAATACGTGCCAGTATTTCGCGCTTGCGCTGTACACTCAGCAATTCTGCTGTGATGCGCTGCTTCACCTCCTGCTCGGCCTCACTGCGCAGGCGCGCTTCGGCTTCTTGTAATGCGTTTGCTATTTCAGGATTATTGAGCAGACGGTTGGCGGCACTTTCTATAGCTCTGTAATTATCACTTTGGGTATTATAGGCATTTTTATAAGCCAGTGCGGCATCGCCCCATTTCAGGTACTCGGTTACAAACCGGTGTTGTTTCAGGTTCATGGTATTCATGGTTTTTATTATTACAAAAATACAATAAATAATTAATAATAATTCAAGATTA
>CALESY010000164.1 GCA_937919945.1 uncultured Chitinophagaceae bacterium
AACGAATACTATACATTCTCTTTGTAAAAGGGGATGACAGAGAGAATATATGCAGCTATAAGTTTTTAGTTTTTTGCAAGTTTTTGCCAGGCATCATCTTGACACCTGATTTCAGGACATAAATTATTGAAACGACACTCATATCTTATCATGGCTAAAGCCTTTTACTTTAGTTGTATTGCCCCATGCTTCAGCATGGGGTTAGTGGCAGGTCGATTATAAATCAATTGCTAAGGTAGTACTCTGTATGGGGTGCGAAATTTTCATTCAAACTCATATATTGTGTGAGAATATCAAGACTTATGAAACTCAGAATAGGTACAAAATACAAGGCGGACTACCCTGCTAACGGAATAAATGCTGATAGGTTTATTGCATCGTGTTATATTAGTTTGAAAAAACTGAGTTGGGATATTAAATATATTAGCAAAAGTGGAGTTATAGGCTATACTCCCTTTTCTATGAGAACAGGTAATGAAGAAATCACTGTCAGAATTGAAAATGATATTATTAGCATCAAAAGTGAAACACTTGGTAGCCAGTTACATGACTGGGGAAAAAATGAGAAAAATGCTGATTCTTTTATTGAAACGTACAATGAAACTATCAATGAACTAACAGAGGAAGCTATTACCTCGACACTTTCAGAATTGAATATTGAAGCCTCTGGTGAGGATATACTTTCTTCTGAAAATTATCATAGCACTGAAAAAGCCGGAGGTTTTTTCAGCTTGTTTATACCTCGTGAAGGATATTTTATTACCCCAATACTTATTACCCTCAATATTTTAGTATTCATAATAATGGCGGCATCAGGTGTTCATATTGTAACTCCGGAAGCAGAAGATATTTATAATTGGGGTGGTAATTATGGCTCTGGTACGTTGAACGGTCAGTGGTGGCGAATATTTACGTGTGCCTATATACATATCGGTGTCATACACCTGTTAATGAATATGTATGGATTGCTGTATATAGGATTGTTTTTAGAACCTTTACTTGGTAAATGGAAATTCCTTATTGCTTATATACTAACTGGCATTACATCTAGCCTACTAAGCTTGTATATACATCCTGATGTTGTTAGCGCAGGTGCTTCGGGTGCTATCTTCGGTATGTATGGTGTGTTTTTAGCCATGCTAACCACAAACCTTATTGATAAAGCAAGCAAAAAAGCCATACTGCCAAGTATTGCTGTATTTGTAGGTTACAATTTGATTAATGGTTTAAAAGAGGGTGTTGACAATGCCGGTCATATAGGCGGTTTAATAGGTGGACTATTATTAGGATATGCGTACTACAGCAGTTTGAAAAATGCAGACAACAAAATGTTAAGCACTATTACCAGTATAGCTGCAACCTTGATTGTTTTAGCACTAATACCAATCACATTTATAGCTACTCATAATAGCGATGAAGCTTATATAAGTGCAGTGGAACGGTTCACGCAAAATTTTGAAAAGTTCAGCAGCATGGAGTCTATGGCTTTGGAGGTATATAAATTACCTGAAAACACTCCTAAAGAGAAGTTGTTGAACGAAATTCAGAACGTAGGTATTTATTATTGGAATGAATGCGAAAAAGTAATAACTGAAAATGAAAAAATTGCACCAAACAACAAGGCAAGAAAAATAAATGATGGACTTAAAGAGTATGTTGCTATAAGAAAGCAGACCTACGAATTATTATATAAAAAAATAAATGAAAATACAGAGGTGTATGATGCGAAAATTGAAGAACTTAATAAACAAACTGAAGTTTCACTATCAAAAATAAAAGAGATAGAATAACTATTCACTTCTTTTTCTTCACTACCAAATTATAACTATCCAGCACCATTTCTTTCAGTTGTTTATTGGTGAGGGTGCCGTCAACAATTATTGTGTTCCAGTGTATTTTACTCATGTGGTAGCCGGGTAGTATGCAGGGGTATTCTTCACGTAGCTGAATGGCGCGCTCGGGGTCGCACTTCGCATTGAATTGCAGTGTTTCGGTATCAAGCGGTACAAGCAAAAACATTTTTCCGCCGGCTTTGAAAACCAACACGGTTTCACCAAAAGGGAAGCCTTCTGTAACGTCGGGTAGGCTGATGGCATAATCGCGAAGTTGCTCTATGTTCATAAGTCTAAGATACATAAAGCATATAGAAATAATATTTTGAGCGATTATGCGTTATAGCATAAAACCGGTTTATGAAAAGGATACTCACCATCATTGGTGGTACATTTCTGATACTTATAGTATTCAGTATCATCAGTATTTTTCTCTCTGTAATACCCGGCAAAACGAAACGATCAGATAGCAAGCCGCTTACAGGCAAGCTTAATGCAATTACTACCTGTTGCCCGGGTGGCGATATTACTTTCCATATGGATAATGATGGTGGTAAATCTTACTACATCAACCGAGGGGTAGAAAGCGGACTGAATGTTGAGCAATTACAAAAAGAACTGATTGGCAAAACCATTACAGTCTATTACTACCGCTATGGTTGGAACGTAATAAACTTTCGCAACCAAGTGCAGCATATTTGTGAACTGCGCACGAAGGATAAAGTGTATTATACGGAACTGATAGATTAATTGCCGATAAATAGAATGTCCTATACAACAGCACCGCTAATGCCACCTGCCATTCCCTGCATATGGTTGCAGCAGTATATTAATATCAGTACAAGCAATGCGCTTTTGCCTTCGGTATAATTATCGTCTGTTTCTATCTGATAATTGAATGAAAACTGTGTCCATTTAAAATCGGGCTTAAGCGTTATGATAGGATGGTCAGTATCCGTGACCAACGAAAACTTGTTGTGCCAAATACCTGATTTGAACATGTATGATTTACCAAGGTATTCTATAGTCATACCACCCCAATTGAACTTTACTTTAGCAACTATTTCTTCACCCTTCATCACATTCAGCTCTGAATGCCAAAAATTGGCAGACTCTACACGATACTCACTACTACCTTGTGTTATTTTCACTTTCATGGAAAACCAACCATCGTAGCCTACCATGCCAAGTGAGTTATTGTTTTCATCAAACAATTCAAAGTGCCGGTTGTGTTCTCCTTTTGCAGTATACTTCATATAGCTAAGTTTCTTAAATATACTCAATAATGAGAAGTGTCTTCGTATTACCAACGTATTGTAATAACTGAAGCCTATTCCTCAATAACGGCACCTACCTCTTCTGCCAAATCTTTTTCTACGCGCAGCCCAGCAATAATATCCAGTTGGCGTTGCGGGGTGTTCTTGCCCATGTAGTATTCCAGCAGTTTCTGTATCTGCGCTTCCTGCCCGAGCAGCACGGGTTCTTTCCGCATATCTTCACCTATAAACTGAGCAAACTCTTCGGGGCTTATTTCACCCAAACCTTTGAAGCGTGTTATCTCGGGCTTGTTGCCAAGTTCAGCAATGGCTTTGCGGCGTTCTTCGTCAGTGTAGCAATAGATGGTCTTTTGCTTGTTGCGTACGCGGAAAAGAGGTGTTTCTAAAATATATACATGTCCGTTTTTAACGAGGTCTGGGAAGAACTGCAGGAAGAACGTCATTATCAGCAGGCGGATGTGCATACCGTCCACATCGGCATCAGTAGCTATTACTATATTGTTGTAGCGCAAGCCATCCATGCCCTCTTCTATGTTCAGCGCGTGTTGCAGCAGGTTGAACTCTTCATTTTCGTACACTACTTTTTTAGTAAGTCCATAACAGTTGAGCGGCTTACCGCGCAGGCTGAATACAGCTTGCGACTCTACATTTCTACTTTTAGTGATGCTACCACTGGCACTATCACCCTCGGTAATGAAGATGGTGCTTTCCAGTTGCTTTTGCTGAAACTCCTCTTTGCCTTTATTGGGCACATCATCATTGAGGTGTATGCGGCAATCGCGGAGTTTTTTATTGTGCAGGTTGGCTTTCTTCGCACGTTCATTTGCCAGCTTGCGTATGCCGGATAGTTCTTTGCGTTCGCGTTCGCTTTGTTCTATTCGTTTTTTTAACGCATCGGCAGTAGTAGGGTTTTTATGCAGGAAGTTATCCAGTTCTTTGGCAAGAAACTCTAACACAAAAGCCTTCATGCTTTGCCCGCCTTCTGATACAGTAAGTGAACCAAGTTTGGTTTTTGTCTGGCTTTCGAATACAGGCTCTTGTACACGTACTGACACTGCCGCGCAAATGCTCTGACGGACATCTGCCGCGTCGTAATCTTTTTTATAAAAGTCGCGGATAACTTTTACGAACGCCTCACGAAAAGCTGCCTGGTGTGTACCACCCTGTGTTGTGTGCTGCCCGTTGACGAATGAATAGATATCCTCGCCATAATCGCCTGTATGTGTCAGTGCTACTTCTATATCCTCGCCCTTCAAGTGAATGATGGGGTAACGGCAGCTTTCGGGGTTGGTTTTGCGTTGCAGCAAATCCAGCAAACCGTTTTTTGATACATAGTTTTTACCGTTCAGGTTTATTTGCAAGCCTGCATTTAGGAAACAGTAGTTCCATACCTGATTTTCGATATAGTCGTGTATGAAATGGTAGTGCTTAAAAACGGAGTCGTCGGGTGTAAAGCTGACGAGTGTGCCGTTGGCTTCTGTGGTAGCAGTTTCTTTATGCTCTTTGGTAAGTACCCCGCGTTCAAACTCGGCAGTTTTCATCTTACCATCGCGAAAGGCGGTTACCTTGAAATAAGTACTTAGTGCGTTCACCGCTTTTGTACCCACACCATTCAAACCCACCGATTTTTGGAAGGCTTTGCTATCGTACTTGGCACCTGTGTTTATTTTGCTTACTACATCAACCACTTTGCCTAAAGGAATACCACGACCATAGTCGCGCACAGAAACGGTGCCTTTATCTATCGTTACCTCAACGCGCTTACCGAAGCCCATTGTATATTCGTCAATACAGTTGTCTATTACCTCCTTGAGTAGTACGTATATACCATCATCCACACTGCTACCATCGCCCAGCTTGCCGATGTACATACCGGGGCGCAGGCGTATATGCTCGCGCCAGTCGAGCGAGCGGATACTGTCTTCGGTATATTGATTCTGTTCTGCCATACAGTGCAAATATAAGTTTGAACCGGGATTTTAGGGATTTATCTGATAAGGTTCGAAGAAAAGGACACTCTGTATAGGTTAGCGTCAAATAATAAAAGCCCCAGATGGGGCTTTACAATTATCAGGCGGAGAGAAAGGGATTCGAACCCTTGATACCCTTTGACAGGCATACACACTTTCCAGGCGTGCCTCTTCAACCACTCGAGCATCTCTCCGTAAGGGCAGCAAAGCTAATCAAAAATCAGACACCGAACAGTTTTTCGGCATTAGCGGTAGTAATCTGTGCTACTAGTTCTTTGTTCATCTGCATCACATCGCCTATTTTCTCAGCTATCAGCGGTATGTAGCTGCTTTCGTTGCGCTTACCACGGTAGGGCATGGGTGCAAGATAGGGGGCGTCAGTTTCCAGTACTACATTGTTCAGCCCTACTACTTTTATAATATCGGGTAGCGTGCTTTTTTTGAATGTTACCACACCACCTATGCCGAGGTAGAACCCGAGGTCAATAACATGCTTTGCTTCTTCCAACGTGCCACTGAAGCAATGAAATACACCTTTGAGGTGTCCGTTTTGCTTACTGCGTGCTATATCTATACAGTCTTGGGTTGACTCTCTGCTGTGTATTACTATCGGTAGGTTGTATTGCAATGCCCAGTCTATCTGCGTAGCAAAAGCTTCTTTCTGCTGTGCGGAGTGGGTAAGGTCCCAGTAGTAATCAAGCCCAATTTCACCAACGGCATAAAACTTTTCTTTGGCAAGCCATGTTTCTACTACTGCCAGTTCGTCTTCATAATTATCTTTTACATAGCAAGGGTGCAGGCCCATCATTGGGTAACAGTTAGCTGGCCATGTAGCAGCTATACGCATCATAGGTGCTATGGTGCTGTTATCGCAATTGGGCATATACATTTTGGTAACCCCGGCGTCAATAGCACGCTGTATTATAGCCTGTTCGTCAATACTTAGTTGTTCGTCGTAGAGGTGTGTATGTGTATCTATATACATGATGTATTAATGTTTGGGCAGTGCTTTCATTTCCCAACCCATTTGTTGGCAATGCGCCAATACTTTCGGCAAGGCATAGCTCATCCTATCCCATGCTTTTTCGCTGTCGTGAAACACTACGATAGAGCCCGGCTCTATATTGTCAAGTACATTAGCCAAGCATTTTTCGGGTGGCAGCATGGTGTCGAAGTCACCACTCAGCACATCCCACATATATATATAGTAAGCGGGGCGTTTATTCAATAACCTGTTTGCCTGACTGCGTTTAATACGCCCGTATGGCGGACGAAACAGTTTACTGTTTATGTGTTTGGCTGCTTTGTCAACATCGTTGATGTATGTTTCTGTTTTGGTAAACCAACCATTCATATGGTTGTAAGTATGATTGCCAACGGTGTGCCCTTCGGTAATGGTTCGGTTATACACATCACTGTGTTTCACCACATTGTTTCCTATGCAAAAAAAAGTAGCTCTTGCGTTGTATTCTTTTAGCTGGTCGAGTACAAAGGGTGTGATGGTAGGGTGGGGGCCATCGTCGAACGTGAGGTACACAGATGGCTTTTCACTCTGTGGCATCTTCCAGTTGAGATGACAGTAAAAAAGCCTGCTGAGCCACCATGGCGTTTTAACGAGGTAAGCCATAGTGCAAACAAACGAATTTAAAATCAGATTTCAATAAAGTCGGTTTTAAGCATCCAGCCGGTTTTGCCATCGGGCAATGTTACTTCCTGCCAGTTGCCACGAGAGATGTTGCCGGATAGTTTTACAGTGGTGCCTTCCGGAATACTTTGCGATTTACCGCTACCGGGTTTGTCCATCATATTGCTACTGCCCATTACTACTGCTAGCTGGCTATCCGCCCTGCGCATGGCAGCAGTAAAGGATATGATAATAAAGAGTATCAATAGTGACCACCCACCTGCTTTTGCCTGGAAAGGTAGGCTGACAGGCGATTTGCCAAGCCTGTTAAGGATGGCATACAGCATCAGCAACAGGAATAATACAAGGGTTATAACAGCCCAAATATTGGCAGATGATGCCGATGTAAGCCCCTTCCACCAGCGTATAAAAAAAATGTCTTGTGCCTCTGGTATACGGTTGGGTATGCGGCTCTGCGCCAGCAACAGGTTGTCTTGTATGTTTTTATCGGTTGGGTTTAGCAACAATGCACGTTGATAATTAAGTATGGCATTACCAATTTTATTGAGCTTATAGTATGCATTTCCGAGGTTGTAGTAGACGGCTGCATCGACAGGTTTGTCAGCTGCTATTTTCTCGTAATAATAAGCAGCACTATCATAGTTTTTTTGCTGATATGCGGTATTGGCTTTTTGCCAATATGCACTATAGTTGACAGATGCAAATAATGCAACGTGCAACAGCATACAACAAACAAATAGCGTTACGGCTCTCATTTCTTAAAACAATCTTCCAATTTACTGATAATATCTATTGCTTCGTTGTAAGTGTTATTCATTTGTTGTGTGCCGCTGTAGCCTGCATACAATGCTGTTTCGCAGTCAGTAACAATGCGTTGGGTGCATGCCATCAATTCTGCAGGGACATTTTTACGGCTCATAGCTTCATTCGCCATTTCGTGAGAGAGGGCCGACAATGGTATGTTTAACTTATCGCTGAGATACAGCCAAACTGCTTTGGATATTTCTTCGTAGAAGGCTTTTTCTTGTTTGTTAGCTAAGTACGTTTGTGCAGTAGCCAGGCGCTTCAGTGCTACTTTGTTGGCGCGCCTGTTTTTCAGTAATACTGTATCTTTTGACAACTCTTCTTCTCTGCGTCGCCAGAAGGCTATGCCCATGAATGCTAATAATGGCGTAGCATATAAAGACCAGTAACCAACAGTAAACAATAATGGTTTGCTATTGAAGCTGATGTTGTTATTGATTGGCTTTGTATTTATACCATGTATATCGCCGACTGCAATGGCATTATTACTACCGTTGCTTTTGCCTTGTTTTACATTCAGTTTGATGGCGGTTGTGTTCAGGGTAATGTACTTGCCAGTTTGTGTGTTGTAGAATGTAAATGAAGTAGGCGGTATAGTATATTCGCCTGCAGTGTTTGGTGTAATAGGATAAGTAATGATTTTTGAACCACTGATGGTTGTCGTACGACTTGTGATTGTATCTACCATTACAGGGTCAAGATAAGTAAGCCCGTTTGGTAAATTTAATTTTGGAGCGTCTATCAGTTTGAGGTTGCCACTACCGGTAATGGTGAGTTTCAGGTTGGCTACATCATCGGTAGTCAGGTTGGTTTTGTCTATACTGCTTGCTATGGTAAAATTGCCTACTGCACCTGTAAAGTCGGCAGGCTTGCCGTCTTCAGGCAATGATGTAACTGTAATTTTTACAGGTTTGCTTTTCAGATGTACTTTCACATCTTTATAAGCCATGCCACCAAAAAAGTCCTGATTAAAGAAAGGGTCGTCCATAAACAAGCTCCCGAAAGCATTTTGAAAAAACGGATCGTCGAAAGGGTTTTGCGTACGCCTTACTTGTTGTACTACACGCGCAACGCCTTCTGCTTCGGCAGGGTCTAATTCAAGCGTGCCTGTTTGTTGCGGGAAGAGAGCCGATTTTTTCAGCGTGAATACCTGGTATTTTTTACCATCCAGTATTTCTTCTGTAGGTTTCATATTGCCGTCTTTTGGCAATTCAAAATCTTGTGTCCAGAAACCATTAAGTGATGGTAGTTTAGATATGGCGCAATTCATAGGTATGCGCGCATACAATTTGTAGGTAGCTGTTATCTGCTCGCCAATGCGTACTTTGTCTTTGTCAACTGTTACACGTATGAACAAGTCTTTGTCAAGATTAACTTTTGCATCTTCAGCAGGTTGTGGTTGTGCCTGTTGTTGACGGAGTGCCTGCAGTTGTTGCTGCCTGCGGCGTTGCATGGCCGTAAATGGGTCGTCAAAGAAATCGGCAAACGGGTCTTGACTTTGTTGCTGCCGCCTTTGTTGCATTACAGTTCCTTGTATTACCTGTATGTTTAGTTGGTTGGACTGATAAGTATGCCCTGCAGCATCCTTAGCAACTGCTGGCCCCAATATGAAATTGCCCGTTTTGCGTGGTTGAATAACATAGGTAACATTGATGCCCTGCGAGCTGGTTACTTTACCGTTAACATTGGAATAATTAGAGAATGTAGAAGATATTGGCCCTTGTACTATAATAAAATCTTTCGTGAGGGTAGCGGGAGGATTTAGTGTTTGTAAATCGCCTGCATTCTGGATGGTATAAACTATCTCCATCCTGTCTTCCGTACCAATTTTGTCGGTTGCTGCCTGTGCAACAAAAACTACGTTTTGCGCTAAAGTAACATGGCAACCTACCATAGTCAACAAGCCAACAATACAATATCGCCACATATTATTTATGCGTGTCATTTGGGGTAATACAAAAATATACGTTAGCCCAGCCCGATGGTTATAATAAACTGTGAAAGCGGTGTTAAAATACCGTTATAAATCACCCAATTGGGGACGTATAAGAATGGTTTCTACGCAAGCTTGTGGTGATAGATTGTAAGCCGCCCAAACCATGTCTGCTATATCAGCAGCCTGCATGATACGCTCCTGTGGTACTCCACTACCATCCCACGAACGGCTGTACACCGCGCCCGGCGATACGGATGTTACTTTTATCAGGTCGTTTTTCAATTCTTCGCGCAGGTTTTCAGAAAAGCCGAGCATGGCGTATTTGGTAATGCTGTACGCCCCGCCATTGGGATAGGCTTTATGACTGGCTACCGAACACATATTGAAAATATGCCCCTGCTGTTGTTTTTTCATTGCAGGCAGCAACCTGCGGGTAATATGATAGGCGCTGAACAGGTTCAGATTCATCAGCATTTCAAGCTGTCCATCGGGTTCGTCTGCCAATGAGCCGGGATAGTAAGTGCCTGCATTGTTTACCAGTACGTCAATAGTTGTGAAACTTTGCAATACTACATCAGCAAATGCGAAAGCACCTTCTTTAGTGGCTACATCCGTGGGTGTTACTAATACCATGCGTTGGGGGTATTGTTTTGCCCATGAGGTTTTTATGGTATCCAAGTCTTGCGCATTACGGGCGCAAATGACTATGTCAAAACCTTCAGACAAAAACTTTTCGGCAATGGCTTTGCCAATACCTTGTGTAGCACCAGTAATAACAGCGTTTGGCATTTTGTATGCTTTATTGTCTGTAAAATACGTTGATTTGCAGAAATGAGCGGAATAAAAACGGTATTGAATTGGAGCAGCGGTAAGGATGCTGCACTGGCATACCACTTATTGCAACAGGGTAGGGATTATGACGTACAGATGCTGCTTACTACCATTAATGATGAGCACGACCGCATAGTAATGCATGGTGTACGGGAAGAACTGCTGGACGCGCAGGCGAATGCTATGGGTATTGCAAGTAGAAAAATACACTTACCTGCTGCGCCCGATGATACAACTTACAAAAACGCCATGCGTGATAACCTGACAGAATTAAGGGAGCAGGGTATAACAACTGCAGCCTATGGCGATATATTTCTGGAAGACCTGAAAACATATAGGGAAGAACAGCTACAGTCTGTAGGTTTTGAAGCAGTATTCCCTTTATGGAAACGCGATACGAGAGAACTAATAAGTGTATTGGAAGCGACAGGTATACAGGCAATGATAGTATGCGTGAATGAAAAGTTTTTAGGTAAAGAGTTTTTAGGACGAACCGTCGATACAGAACTCTTAAATAATCTACCCGATGGGGTTGATCCTTGTGGCGAGAACGGTGAGTTTCATACTTATGTGTATAATGCACCATACTTCAAAGCACCAATAGCAGTAGTGCCGGGAGAGATTGTGTACAAAAACTACACCCCTGCAAAGGACGACAAGGGTAATTGGAATACAGGTTTTTGGTTTTTAGATTTATTGCATGCATAATTTTCCTAGATAGGGTATTTATACAAATAGAAGATATATTGCCACATGCAGGCTTTTATTAACTTTGCAAGCGTTTAGAAAAATCGATTCATTTGTCGGGTACTATAAAATACGTTTGTTTGTTGATGGCAATGTGCCTGCTGGCTGCTAGAACCTATGCGCAGCAGGATAGCATCAACATCAGTATAGTACCGCCAACAGATACAGCAAAACTCGCTAATAGTGGAGTAGTGGCTGATAGCACAAAAACAATAGCAAAGGCTGATACTTTATTGAAAAAGAAAAAAGTATTTGAGCCCAAACCTAAGAAAGCGGGTATGTTTTCTGCCATACTACCCGGTAGCGGGCAGTTTTATAACAGGCAGTATTGGAAAGTGCCCGTAATATATGCCGGAGTAGCAGCAACAGGTTATTTTTTCATTGACAACCGCGACAAATACCAGCTATATCGTAAAGCCTATTTTGCACGTATAGATAACGACCCGAACACAATAGATACGGATATTGAAACTACCCGCTACACTACCGATAATCTGAAGACACTACAGGATGAATATCGTCGTTATCTAGACCTAACGGTACTTTTTACTGCGCTTGGTTATACCATTCAGGTGATAGATGCCATTGCCGCAGCACACTTGAAAAACTTTGATATATCGCGCGATATCTCTTTTCGTGTGCAGCCTGTTTTGCATCCCAACTATATTGGTATGGGGTTGGCGGTCAACTTCAAATAGTGTACATATAGTTTCCGTATTTACAAGTTTTATTTCACGGGCGATGGGTGTAACTTTACACTATGCTGCACAGCAAACCGAAAGACGATAATTATTTACATAAAGGATTACGCAGAGAACTCATTAACACCTTGCGTGAGAAAGGCATAACAGATGAGCGAGTATTGGAAGCTATCAACAACATACCCCGCCATTTTTTTTTAGACCCTGCTTTTGAGCGTATTGCATACGAAGACCGCGCTTTCCCTATAACTGCTAATCAAACTATATCGCAACCCTATACAGTGGCATACCAGTCGCAACTGCTGGAGATAAAGAAGTTTGACAAAGTATTGGAGATAGGCACAGGTAGTGCTTATCAGGCTTGTGTGCTGGCGGAATTGGGGGCGATGGTGTATAGTGTAGAGAGGCAAAAAGCACTGTATGATTTTGTAGGCGAGTTTTTCTTCATCAAAAACTACCCTAAGATAAAGCGTTTTTATGGCGATGGCTTTCAGGGTTTACCAACGTATGCACCATTCGATAAAGTGATAGTAACCGCTGCTGCTCCTTTTATACCGCCTAAGCTGATAGAGCAACTAAAGCCCAACGGCATAGCCGTAATACCCGTAGGCGATGATAACGGACAAAAGATGCTACGCATAACCAAAGATGCAGACGGCAATGTGAAAGAAGAAACTCTCGGCGACTTCAGCTTTGTACCCATGCTGGAAGGGAAAAATAAGTAAGGAATTAATCTAAGTAATCTTTTACATTCTGTTCTGCTTTTGCTATTGCGTCATCTAAGGTTGTCGTTATGATTACATTCCCGATATTGAAAGTGGTTAAGATTGATTGAAATGATTCAACATCTTCTTTAAGACACAGGATAACCATTATTTTTTGTTTTTCTTCAATGTTCCTGCCAATTAAGTAAAAAAAAATTTAAGCTATCGAAAATGGTATTTCCCCATTGATAATTTAATGTCGTTAAATCTAGAATTATAGTTATTGGTTCAGGTTGAAATGCAAAATAATACGAAGCTAACATTGATCGCATGAAAGAACCATCGTTATTGCCGTTACTTCCATATCCATAAACACCGCTAAATTTTGCAAGCAATATTGATCCTTCAGTGTTGAAACTGAAAGAACATTCTAATTTGCTTATGTCTTGTAATTCACATTTTGTAAACATTGCCATATGGTTTTTTTATTCAGCCTTAATCATCTTCAAATTCCTCTGCACCCCCTGCCACTTTGTGCGTTTTATAGGAGAGTTTTTGAAGATGGTTTTAAAACTTTCTTCGCTCATATCTTCCCATTCTGCAAGCGATAAATTCAGCACTTCCGGTATGGGTTTGAAATACGCTTCTGTATTGGGTTTTGAGAATCTGTTCCACGGGCATACATCCTGGCATACATCACAGCCAAACATCCATCCGTTCATCTTGCCCTCAAAACCCTGTGGCATTAATGCATCTTTCAATTCTATTGTAAGATAAGATATACACTTGCTCCCGTCCACTACCGTAGGTGATACAATAGCATCTGTAGGGCAAGCATCTATACACTTGGCGCAAGTGCCACAGTAGTCGGTGCTGAAAGGTGCATCTGGTTGCAGGTCGAGGTCTGTTATCAGCGTAGCGATGAAAAAGAAAGAACCTGAATGTTTGGTGAGCAGGTTGCCATTTTTGCCAACCCAGCCAAGCCCGCTACGTACTGCCCAGCTACGTTCCAGTACAGGTGCGCTATCAACAAATCCACGCCCATCTACATCGCCGATATTCGCTTTGATGAAAGCCAACAAGTGATTCAGCTTTTCACGTATTACATAGTGGTAATCGGTGCCATAAGCATATTTGGCAATTTTGGGAGCATGGGATTGTTGTTGCTCTTCGGGGTAATAATTGAGTAATAACGTAATGACAGATTTAGCGCCGGGTACTAATTTGCGCGGATCGGTACGCAAATCAAAGTGCTGTTCCATATAATGCATCGTTCCGTGAAAGCCGTTTTTCAACCAGCTTTCCAGTCTGCGTGCATCTTCGTCCAACTGTACAGCCGCAGCAATACCACAGGCATCAAAGCCCAGTCTGCGGGCTTCTTCTTTTATGAGTATGGTATGCTGTGAGTTAGACATTATATCTGTTTTACTTCTACACCCCTAATTTCCGAAAGCTTTGTGATATATGCATCTGCATACGGTTTGGGTATGCCTGCGTTTACAGTACAAAATAATTGTAATTCTTGCTTATGTATTGTCGCTTCGCACTGCCGAAGTAAGTACATTACCTCTCCCATTACAGGGTAGTCAAACTGTATGGTTACTTTTTGCTCTATCCATTTTTCTGTCAGTATTGCTTGTTGCAGTGCATCATGCGTTGCGGTTTTGTACGCATTTATTAAGCCGGGCACCCCCAGCAGCGTGCCACCAAAGTAACGGACTACAACTACTAATACATTGGTAATGCCGATGCTGTCTATCTGGCCCAATATGGGTTTGCCTGCACTACCGGAAGGCTCTCCATCGTCGTTGGCACGGAATTGTAATCCATCTGTCCCAATTCTGTAAGCATAACAATGGTGCACTGCTTTTGGATGTATTTTCTTCAGAAGCTGCAGCTTTTCTTTCACATCATCTGTATTAATTACAGGATACGCATATGCCAAAAACTTACTGCCTCTGTCTTTAAACTCAGCAATAGTAGCGCTTTCCGGTGTTTTATATTTAAAATTATCTGCCATCAATCATGGCTATTAATATGATAGATATTACAGCAAGTACTAAGCCTGTAATACGTTGTTTGTTCATTTTTTCTTTTAGTAATAATGTGCCAGCCAACACGCTTACTAATACAATGCCAATATTGTTCAGCGCGATAGCAACAGCGCTTTGCATGCTATCGTTGTTCAATAAACGAATAAGATAGTATATAGAGAAGTAGTTAGGTATGCCTAATAGTATGCCCGCTATAATGTTTCTGTAATGTAGCTTAGTTTTTCCGGTAATGATTAATATAGTAATCATTACAATGCCGATAGAAGCTGCGATGGCAAATACATGAACGGGGAACACGGCTTGCTCTCTTTCATTTTGCAGGTAATGATGTTCTACGTATTTGGTAATAGTATCCAACATGCCACTGAAGAGAAATAGCAGCATAGGTAATAATATACCGTGTTTATTGTTTTGTTCTCCTTTGTTGCTGATAGATAAATAAACTGCAGGCAACGCAATGATAATGCCAACGGTATTGATGGAGCTTAAACGTTCACCATACAATAATATGGCAGCTATAACCGGAATTACAAGCGATAATTTATTGGCTACTGATGCAGTCGCTACACCATACTGCTTTGTGCAATATGCAATGAAATTGAATAGTCCGATATACATGCACCCCATTGCTAATGCCCAGTTAAACCAAGGTTGCGATGAGCTTTTCGTATTGATAGGGAATTCGCCCAAGTAGAGGCTACCTGTTACCACACAAGTAACATAATTTACAACGATGGCTTGCAGGGTGTCAATTTTATATTTGGGAAAGACTTTGAATAAAATAAAGAGAAAGGCATTAAGTAATACCGTCAGCAGCAGGTATATCATAGCTCCATCCCCCCTATGTATTGATATTTGCTCTGCCTATTGATATAGAGTTGTAATACATCGTCCGCTAAGTCTGTTTCATACGCTATCGACGCATTGGTTAGTTGCGGCGAAGCAATGCCTTGTGCAATAGTTTTATCGGCGGTAAAAACACGGGCTTCATCCCACAAACCTTTTTCAATGTATGTGTTCAGTAGTTTGGCACCCCCCTCAACTATCAATGATTGTATGCCGGCATTATACAGTCGCTGCAAAAGGTTTTCTAATAATTGTTCATCAAAGTTGAGCTGAATGTATTGCAGGTTGTCAGACTGTTCTTCTTTCCGGTCGTTAATTATCCATGTATCAGTTTCTTGATTAAAAAGCGCGAGGTTATTGGGTAATATCAGTGAGCGGTCAATGACAATGCGGAGTGGGTTCTTGCCATCCCATAGTCTGGCAGTCAACTGTGGGTTGTCTGCCAGTGCGGTATTGGTGCCTATTAATATGGCATCTTCTTCAGTACGCCATTTGTGTACTAATTGGTTACTGTATACGTTGCTTATCTGATAGCGTTTATTGCCATACGGTGCAAAAATGCCATTAGCAGATTGTGCCCATTTCAGAATGATATAGGGCCGTTTGTTTTCATGTACACAAAAGAAGCGACGGTTTACCCATCGTCCCTCTTGTTCTAACATGCTGGTTGTATTAGTAATGCCGTTGTCTTTCAGTATCTGTGTACCACGCCCGCCTACTTTTTCGTAGGGGTCGGTATTGCAGATGATTACTTCTTTTACTCTTTCCTGTACAATCCTGTTTGCACAGGGTGGTGTCTTGCCATGATGTGCGCACGGCTCCAGGCTTACGTACATAGTGCTGTGTGGTATCAGGTGCTTGTCTGTGGCTGCTACGTTTTCAATACAGTTTACCTCGGCATGCGCTTGTCCGTAAGTTTTGTGCCACCCTTCGCCTATAATGCGGCCATCATGCACCAGCACGGCACCCACCATCGGGTTGGGAGACACATTGCCCTTGCCTCTTTGTGCCAGTTCCAAACAACGCTGCATGTACTGCTCTTGCATCATGCAGCAAATATATCAAATTAGTTGCCCTTTAGGGTTTGGGTTATCTTTGCAGGATGTTTACTTACGGACAGGCATATTACGATTTGAAAGGCTCATTACAAACATTATACGATGAAGGGGAAGCTACTGCTATTGCCCACGCTATCATGGAATATATAACAGGTGCTGATAAGCTGGAGCGACTTACGGAAAAAGACGTACTATTTACTGAAATACAACAGCAACAATACATTGATACTAAAGCCATGTTGCTACAAGCTGCGCCCGTGCAATACATTGTAGGTAAAACATGGTTTTTGGGCAGAGAGTTTGTAGTAAATGATAGTGTGCTGATACCACGGCCTGAAACGGAAGAGTTGGTGGAATGGATAATTAAAGATAATGCCGGTAAACAACCGACGATAATAGATATAGGTACCGGTAGCGGATGTATAGCTATTTCATTAAAACTTGGCTTGCCCGAATCAGAGGTTGCCGCCTGCGATGTAAGTAGCGGTGCTTTGCTGGTTGCCCGTATCAATGCCAGCAAACTGCATGCACAGGTAGAAGTAAAGCACATAGATTTTCTGAATCCTGGACAAGTTGCTACGCTCGGTAAGTATGATATTATTGCATCGAACCCGCCATACATACCGGAAAGTGATAAAGATACTATACATGATAATGTACTGAAGCATGAACCACATGTTGCCTTATTTGTACCGACAGACGACGCATTGTTGTTTTACCGCATCATTGCAGATTTTGGTAAGAAACACCTGAATGATAACGGACTGATATATTGTGAGCTTGACAGGGACTATGCGATGCAAGCCAAAGCATTGTTTGAAGAGAAAGGCTATTGCAATGTAGAAGTTCGTAAAGATATGGCGGGCAATACACGTATGCTAAAAGCGGCGCTCAAAAAATAAGTCCCGCCAATAAAGGCGGGACTCAGTTATTAAACACTACAACAAACTATTCTTTAATTAAGCTTTCTTGCTTTTGCTTTTAGCTGTTTCTTCAGTGCCTTCTGCAGCAGTAGCGTCCAGTGCTTTTTCCAATTGGCGCACTTGCTTTTTCAGGTCGTAGATGGTTTTATACATCTCGTCCATTTCGCTGCGAGTAGCAACAGGTATAGCTACCATCATTTGCTCCATCTGAGCCTCGATGTCTTTGCGGAGTTTCATTTGCAGTGAGCTAACTTCTGCCATCAGCTTGCTGTACTCTTCGCTTTCAAACAAAGAAACATATACTTTATCGCTGATGTTCAACCACTCTTGATAAAGAGCCATCATGTTGTTTACTTCTTCACCTTTTTCGATTTTAGAAGCAACGTTTTCAGCTAGGCTATCCATCACTTTCACGCCTTGGTTGTATATCATGTATTGCATTTCTGCATTCTTGATATTGTACACCATCATGCGGTTAGATATTTCGTTCCATTCCAGCATAGCTTTAGTATACTGGTTAGGTGTCATCATTTTTGTGATAGGTGACATTGCATTGTTCAGGTTGCTGTACCAAGTGTTGTAACCATTCAGCATACCGGCGAACATATCTGATGTGTTAGGCATCATATTGTTAACCATACCACGCATTTGCTGATAGTTGCCCATACCCATTTGGTTCATCTGGCCCATACCTTTCTGCATCATGTCAGTCATGTTTTGCAAGTACTGGCGGCTTTGTTCCGGCATGAAACCGAAATATTTATCCATCAGGTCTTTGTACATAGCAGGGTTCATATATTGCTTGTACATTTCAGTATTGAATGTTTTTTCCTGAATAGACTTCATGAAAGGCATCCACATTTCAGCAAAGCGACTGAAACCTTCCGTTACATTCACCATGTTACGGTAAGCATCCTGAGCAGTGCCATTCTGCATATTCTTTTGCATATCAGCAAAAGTATTGTTCAGCATAGCGTAGTATTGATTGAAAACTGAAGTCCAGTTTTCGCCTGCTTTTTTCCATGCATCCATGCTGAATGGATTGTTGTTTTGGAACTGGCCTTGAAACTGGTTCATCATATTGTTCCAGTTGTTCATCATATTCATGCCGTTCATCCAGTTGTTCCAGTTTGCTGTTTGTGTGTTCCACATGTTGCTGAACTGTTCCATAGGGTTTGATGCAGTAGCTTGTTGTTGTTGCGTAGCATTTTTCATGTAGTCCATGTTCATTTCCCACATTTGCTTAGCCCAACCCATTTGCGTATTGAACCAGTTTTGATAGAACTCGTTCATTTTAGTCATATTGTCTTGTGCTGTAGCAGTAGCATTATTTGCTTTATCTGTAGTAGCAGAGAAGACAGACTTTTGTCCATCAAGCCAGTTTTTGTACCACTCGCTGCCTTTAGCCATTGTGTCATTTACCAACGCATTACCGTTAGCAAATTTTTTAGTGTTTTCCACTACTGTGTCAACAGCTTGTTTCTGTGCGTCCAGTACGCTCTCTACAAAGTTTTTGCTGTCTTGGTTAGCCATAGTTTTTTAGTTTTATAACTATTAAAAATCGTTTCTTATTAATACTGCACAAAAGAACACTACTTGTATTAGCAATCTATTACCTTCGGGTTATACTTTCCCTACATTTTCAGGCAGGTTGCTTTTGGCGGCGCAAAGATAGAGAATATCCATTAAAAAAAAGTACATTTTTAAGGAAAATATCCCGAAATACGCGGTTTGGTTGTTAATATCGTATGAAATGAGCCACTCTAAAGGATATCAGCCAAATGTTAATGTTTGAATATTTTTCTGAAAAAGTCCGTTTTTTCAAAATTCTCTTATCTTAATGCTGTTAAAAAACATTTTATATGCTAAAAGTTGGAGACGAATTCCGCCACAAGTTCAGCTACACACAAGATGATGTAGATACCTATGCACGCGTAAGCGGCGATGTAAACCCTTTGCACATAGATGCAGAGGCAGGTAAGGCCAGTATGTTCGGCCGTAATATTATACACGGTTTCCTCGGTGCCAGTGTTTTCACAAAAATATTCGGTGCGCTGTGGTATGCAGATGGCCATGTATATATGAGCCAGAGCATGAAGTGGATGAAGCCCATGTTTGTAGATACGGAGTACGAAGCGGTGATAACTGTAAAAGAAATTGTTGCAGAAAAGAACCGCATACTGTATGACTGTGCCGTGTATGAAGTGAGCACAGGCGATAAAACCATTGCAGGTGAAGCACTGCTGCTGAATAAGAAGCAGTATGTGTGGAGTTAGTTGTCAGCAGAAAAGTATCTGACATTCTTACTAAACAAAACGCTCTGCAACTGCAGAGCGTTTTGTTTAGTATTATAGCAGTTAGAAATTAACTATTTAATCTCACCAACCATATCCTCAGGGCGTACCCATTCGTCAAATTGTTCAGACGTTACGTAGCCTAAATCTATTGCTGTTTGTTTCAGTGTTTTGCCTTGCTTGTGTGCTGTCTGTGCTATCTCTGCTGCTTTGTAATAGCCTATTTTAGTATTAAGTGATGTTACCAGCATCAGTGAGTTGTGCAGGTTGTTGTCAATATTAGCCTGTATAGGTTCTATACCTTCCGCGCATTTATCATTGAACGATACACAACCATCGCCTATCAGGCGTGCGCTGTGCAGGAAGTTGAATATCATAACAGGTTTAAACACGTTCAGTTCGAAGTGGCCGTTAGAACCACCTACAGATATTGCAACATCATTACCCATTACCTGTGCAGCAATCATAGTAAGTGCCTCGCACTGTGTCGGGTTTACTTTGCCTGGCATAATAGAAGAACCAGGCTCGTTATCAGGTATAAATATTTCACCTATACCACAACGAGGACCAGAACTGAGCATACGGATGTCGTTGGCTATTTTCATCAGGCTAACGGCTACAGTCTTTAATGCGCCATGCGCTTCTACAATAGCATCGTGTGCTGCAAGGCTTTCAAATTTGTTTTCAGCTGTTACAAATGGTAAACCAGTCAGTTTAGCAATGTTACCAGCAACGTGTTCAGCATAGCCTTTCGGTGTATTGATGCCTGTACCTACTGCTGTGCCGCCCAATGCCAGTTCGCTCAGGTGTGCAAGCGTATTGTTGATGGCACGCAAAGCGTGGTCGAGTTGCGATACATAACCGCTTATCTCTTGCCCCAGCGTTAGCGGAGTAGCATCCATAAAGTGGGTACGTCCAATCTTCACTATGTGCATGTACTCTTTGGCTTTCCTATCCAGCGTATCGCGTAGTTTTTTGATGCCGGGTATCGTTACATCCACCAGCATTTTGTATGCAGCGATATGCATAGCCGTAGGGAATGTATCATTTGACGATTGCGATTTATTTACGTCATCGTTGGGATGTACGAATTTGTCTTTATCCGTCAGTTGACCACCATTTATAACGTGTGCACGGTAGGCAATTACTTCATTCACATTCATATTAGACTGTGTGCCCGAACCAGTCTGCCATACTACTAACGGAAACTCATTGTCTAATTTACCATCCAGTATCTCATCGCATACTTGTCCTATCAATTTCGATTTTTCTGCAGGAAGCACTCCCAGATCTGTATTGGTAAGCGCGGCAGCTTTTTTCAGATAGGCAAATGCACGGATGATTTCCTTGGGCATTTTATTGATGTCCTGAGCGATTTTGAAATTGTCTATAGAGCGCTGTGTTTGTGCGCCGAAGTAGGCATTTACAGGCACTTTTACCTCGCCCATCGTGTCTTTCTCAATACGGTATTCCATTATCTTATACTATTTGTTAGAAGAATGATAATAATTAGCGGTGCAAAGGTATTAAATGAAGCCTTATGCAAAAGAGCATATTATTTATTTTAATTTTGCACGTCGTGAAGCAGAGTATTATTATCGCCACATTGGCAACAATTGTCATATTAGGTTTTTCTTTCAGTAAAACACCCCAAAAGATTACAAAAGAGCGCCTTGGCGAAATGTTATTTTTCGACCCTATTCTGTCTGAGGATAGCAGCATCAGTTGTGCTTCTTGCCACAAGCCTCAGTTTGCATTTGCAGATACTATACCATTCAGCAAGGGTGTGCATGGGTTATCGGGCAACCGCAATACACCCAGTGCTATGAATATGAGTGCCCGTGAGGCATTCTTCTGGGACGGGCGAGCTGCAACATTGGAAGAGCAGGCGTTGGGACCTATTGAAAACCCCGTAGAAATGAACCTGCCATTAGCGGAAGCCGTAAAACGACTGAACCGAAATAAGAAATACAGGCACCTGTTTTTCAGTATTTTCAAGACAGTACCAAATAAACAAAACCTTGCACAAGCCATAGCGGCTTACGAACGTACATTGGAAACATCTGCGACACCCAACGACCGCTGGCTGAATGACGAAGCAAACGGTATGACGGAGCAACAAGTGCGGGGGAGAGATATATTTCGTGTAAAGGCAAAATGTTTTGAATGTCATTTTACACCCGACTTTACCGCTGATGAATTTCGTAGTATTGGCTTGTTTAATGGTACAACACACAATGACTCGGGTAGGTATCTTGTAACCAGAAATCATGCGGATATCGGCAAAATGAAAGTACCGGGATTACGAAACGTAGCTGTAACAGCACCTTATATGCACGATGGTAGTTTCAAGACACTGCGCGAAGTAATAGACTACTACGATAACCCACACGCAAAAATGCCAGATGGTATTAATAGAGATACCGTACTTCGTCAACCGCTTGGGCTTACCGAGCAGGAGAAGCAAGACCTGGAGGCTTTTTTACATGCACTTACGGATGACAGGTTTGTAAAGAAAAAGTAGTTGTAATGATGATTACCGCTCAACAAAAGTTAAATAAAGTTTAAACGAACCTCGCAATAGGGGTAAGATTTGTTATGTGCGTTTTGATGTTAAAAACAATAAAACATCATTACAATGAAACGATATCTTACAATCATTACCGCAGCACTTACTGTAGGCTTTACGAGTGTAAAAGCGCAGATGCCTTATAATCTGACGGTGCAAAACCAAGCGTATACACCCTTAACAGGGGCGACCAGTGTAAACGGAACAAACCCATGGACAGACACCAGTAGTTTTTCTATCCCTATTGGCTTCAACTTCAAGTTAGGTGGCAAGACAATTACAAGGTTAGGATTGTCAAATATGTCAACATTTGCAACCGATACTACCGGTACAATTTCCGGGTTCGATTTTATTGGTTCTTCATTGATAGATAGAGGTATAAAAGGAACTACGTCAAAATCGCCTATACGCTATACATCAACGGGTACTACAGGTAATCGCATTTTTAAGTTGGAAATATTCAATGCCGGTTTTTGGGATGAAGATGACATACACAGTACATTGAACGATTCTCTCAATTTTCAAGTGTGGCTTTATGAAAGTACTAACGCTGTAGAACTGAGGTACGGACCTTCTAAAATATCACACTATTCAGATTACTTCTTTGCTGGCGGACCACTTGTTGGTTTCATAAAGGACCTTGAAACTGATTCTGAAGATTTTGATAAGATCTATTTGCTGAAAGGAACTGCAACTGCTCCTGTCATCGATAGTATCAGTTCACCTCCATCATCAAATATACCTCATTTGACTGCTTATCCTGCAAGTGGCACTGTATATCGTTTTGTGCCTAAAGCTTCCAGTACTGGTGTAAATGAAGTGATAGCGACAGATTATGTCAAAGTATTCCCAACTGTATGTACTGATAAGTTGACGGTAGTAAATAACAATCAACAGGATATGCAGTATAAAATTGTATCGTTGTCCGGTACAGTACTTGCTAAAGGCGTGATAAACAATGGTAATAATGTGCTGAATGTAAGCCATATACCTACAGGTATGTATGCATTATCGTTAACAGATAGCAAAGGGCAAACGACGTATAAGTTTGTAAAACAATAATACATAATAACCAACAAAGTATTGTGTAAATAAACAATTATGAAAAAAGTAATAATAGTATCTCTCATGTTCTTATTCGCAACTACAGTTGCATTTGCACAAAGGGGTAATGACATAAGCAGTTTCGATTGTCCAAAATTGTATGTAGGTACCAGTTTGGGTATTGATAATCCTGCTGGTGCTTGGGGATTTAATATTGAGGTGCCTTTTGCAAGACACTTATCGATAGGTACAGGTGCTGGTTTTGGCACATGGGGAGCAAAAACTTTTGGTGAGTTCAGATACTATTTTAGTGAATGTCATAGAGGCTGGGCATTGGGCAGCGGTATTGCTTACAGCACAGGTTTTAAAAACCTTACCGTAGACATGCCGACCACAACTGTAGCGAATGCCGATGTGAAAATGGATCTGAATCCACGCAGCAGTCTGTTTATTGCAGCATACCGCTTTTGGAATATGGGCAGACGCGGGCATCGGGTAAATGTTATGCTTGGCTATGCTATGCAGATGGGAAATGGCAGCAATTATACTATCAAAAACGGTTATCAATTACAGAGCAGTACTGAAAGAGTAATTAACACTATGGCCCCAGGCGGCATAATGATAGGTTGCGGGTTTTCGTTCGGGGTGATACGATAAACAGCGCAATGGAAGCAAGGCCGCGCGTATGCGCGGCTTTGTATTTTATACCCTAAGGGGTGATTTTCAATAATTTAGAGTGCTTCATTTTGTAAGCCCGCTCTATTTGTTAGATTTGCTTTTATTAGAGCATCATCGCCTCATGGTAGCTGCAGACAAGGCATTTAAAGAATTATTTGACAGAGAATATCAAAACCTCTGCCGCTATGCGCTATCGTATTTACAAGATAGTCATCTGGCCGAAGATGTAGTGCAGGAGACTTTTGTAAAATTTTGGGAGCAAAAAAAAGAACTTGTCGCCAGCCCAGATGCCAAATATTATCTGGTAACAGCTGTACGTAATAATAGCATAACAGCACTGCGAAAGCAGGCAAAGAGCGGAGTGCAACTTACTGAAACTACCCCCGAGCCAACTCCCGAGCCATTCATTACAAACAGGCAGATAAGGGAAGACGCTGGCGAGCAGGCACGTAAGATAGCCGATGCTCTGGAGCAATTACCACCTAAATGCAAAGAGGTTTTTTTGTTGGTAAAGTTGCAGGGAATGAGCTACAAACAAGCTGCTGAAACACTTGATATATCCGTGAAAACGGTTGAAAACCAAATGGGTAAAGCCATTAAAACATTGCGGGATTATGTTCAGCAAAAAGCATTAACAATCAGTGTTCTTATATTAATATTAATAAATATGTACGGCGTGTAGGGGTATAAGTTTAACCCTGCGTTATTATTATAGGAGTGTTATGGAAATGAACGAACAGATAGATTTGATAATTGCCAAAAAACTAGCCGGCGAGGCATCTGCAGATGATGAGCGGGTACTGGAGAGTTGGCTTGCTGCCGATAACCGCCATCAGGCGGTATACGATGGCATAGCAACTGCTTGGCAAAAGTCAGATGAATTGTTTGGTAATGTGAGATTTGCAACTGATGCTGCATGGAAGAATATATCCTCAAAAACAGTTGATAAAATACCAGCGAAATCCCGCACAATAGCCATGCCGCAATGGGTGAAGTATGCTACAGGCATTGCGGCTATATTATTAATAGGGCTGATAATCATGAGGCCGGGTACAGATAGTGATATGGTGACATTGCTTGCAGATGCTGGCAATAGTGAAGTTATTTTACCCGACGAATCAAAAGTAACGTTGCGTAAAGGGAGTAAAATCACTTATCCCAGACGATTTGACGCTGCACAACGCAATGTTTCGCTGGAAGGTGAAGCTTTTTTTGAAGTACAACGAGACGAATCTAAGCCTTTTGTTATAGATGCACAATCAGTATCAGTAACAGTATTGGGAACCTCTTTTGATGTAAAAAGCGGAATAGATGAAGCCGGTGTAACAGTTGCTACCGGTAAGGTAAGTGTGAAGACTAAAAACGTAACACCTCAAGAAGTGTTGCTGACCCCAGGTGAAAAAGGGATATTGAAAGGAGGACGACTGAAAGAAACTACTATAACTAATAACAACTACTTGTTTTGGAAAACAGGTGTTTTAGAATACAACAACCAAGAGTTGTCCGCTATTGCAGATGAGATATCGCACTATTATCAGACGATTTTGATATTTGACAGCAGTATGCCTGAAGATGCGAAACGCCAATTTGTAACTATCAGTTTCAAAAATCAGACTATTGAAACAATTATTAATGAACTTTGCATGGTTGCTAATTGTACATGGCAACAAAAAGACAATCAGTACGTTATAATGCCAAAGTAATCAATGCGGCTCATCATCACCCTGTTTTTTATTGTTTCCCTCAATTTAATTCATCTGCATGCACAGCCGTATAGTGCATTGACGCATAAGTACAAGCCGTCTTTTGCTAACGGAACAATAAAAAAATACATCAAGGATATGGAACACCAAACACGTATACCCATATCCTATAGCAGCAACTTTGTAAACGTAAAAAAAGAGGTGTCGCTATCTATAGTTGAAACTACATTAGAAGAGGCCTTATTGAAAATATTAGAAGGGCAAAGTGTAGTGCTGAAAGAGAGTAATGGTAAAATACTAATAACTGCTGAACAGCAAGAAAAAAGGGGGAGTGCTAAAACAGTTATTAATGGTTATGTAAAGGAATTGAATAATAAAGAAGTGTTGATAGGTTCCATTATATATCTTCCAGATGTAGGAATAGGCACAACAACCAATAGTTATGGTTTTTACAGCTTGACAATACCACCAGGAAAGCACAGGGTTGTATGCAATTATATTGGTTATAGCAGCGATACATTTTATGTGGAAAACGGCAGAGATGTACGGCGTGATATTTTTCTGCAAAATCAATCTTCTTTAAAGGAAGTAAATGTTGTATCTGTAAAAGAAACGAGCGCAGACCATTTACATCTCACTTATCAGGATATACAAAAGCGACCTGCAATATTAGGAGAAAATGATGTGATGCGTGCATTGCAACATATAGCAGGCGTACAGTCCGGAACAGATGGTACAAACGCGGTGATGGTACGTGGTGGTGATCCGGGTCAAAACCTGAATTTACTAGACGGCGTACCATTGTATTATACAGATCATTTTTTCGGATTTACATCTATCTACAATACAGAAGCAATTAAGTCGGTAGATTTTCATAAAGGTGCTTTCCCTTCTCGCTATGGCGGCAGGCTTTCTTCGGTAATAGATGTAAATACAAAAGATGGAGATATGCAAAGGTGGGGTGGTCAGTTTACAATGGGCTTGCTGAAGGGTAGCCTCAACGTGGAAGGGCCGATAGTAAAAGATAAAGCCTCATTTATGGTGTCTGCAAGACGTACATGGTTCGATCTTTTGTGGAGACCATTTACAGATGATCTTAGTTTTAATTTTTATGATGTAAACGCGAAGGCGAATTACATTTTAAATAAAAATAACAGGCTGTACCTGAGTTTCTATAATGGCAGAGATGCTATAGGTTTGGGTATAGGTAATGAGGGTACAAAAGCAACATGGGGGAATACCGTGGCAAGTGCCAAGTGGAACAATATTGTAAACCCCAAGTTATTCCTAAATACAATTTTCACTTTCAGCAGGTTCAGGTATTCTTTGGAAGATAAAAGAGATATGATAAATGCAAACGGTGTAACTGCTGCCGGCACTTATCAAGGAAACTCGCAGATCAATGATTTTGCACTAAGGCAAAAAGCGAATTGGTATGCAACCGCTACACAACGCATAGAGTTTGGTTGGCATTTTAGTACTGCTAATTTCATACCTGCCGAGTTACTAGCGCTTACTACACAACAAATATACTCAACATCCATCGTGCCGACAGATAAGTTTCAGTCTAATGAGTTTGCGGTATTTGCTGAAGATGAAGTGCAAATAAATGAAAGGTGGATGGTAAGGCCAGGTTTGCATTTCGCAAACTGGTTCAGCGAACGGTTTAATTACTCTAGCTTACAACCCCGATTCTATACGTCTTACAAACTGTCAAAGAAACATACATTATATGCTTCTTATACACAGATGGCGCAGTTTCTACACATGATAAGTAATAATACTTACGGGTTACCTACAGACTTTTGGCTTCCCAGTTCATCACGTATTGAGCCTGAAGAAGCAAGTCTTATTACAGTAGGATATGCTGGTAATTCAGTTGCCGGCTTTACATATAATCTTGAAGGTTACTACAAAGACATACAGAATACAACAACTTACAGTATGGGTAAAAACCTTTTCGACAATTCGCTGAAGTGGGATGAGAAGATAATACAAGGTACAGGCTGGAGTTATGGTGGTGAGTTTTCTGTGAAAAAAGAAATTGGCAAGTTTGACTGGTCTGCTGCTTACACGCTTTCATGGACGTGGCGCAAGTTTGCGGAACTGAATGGTGGCAAGCCTTTCCCATATAGGTTTGACAGAAGGCATAATATAAAAACTTCATTGTCTTATAAACCTTCACGTAAGTTTGACGCGATTGCAACATGGACATATATGACAGGTGAAGCTATTACTTTACCAGATCAGATATATCCTGACTTTGATAACAGCCTGCATATATCACCAACTACAGGTGTAACAAGTGCTAACTATACATACAATTATGTGTCTTGGAATAATTACCGCTTACCTGCTATACACCGGCTGGATATAGGGATGAACCTAACGAAGTATAAGCGTAAACGAACAGAGCGCACATGGTCATTAGGGGTATTTAATGTATATGGAAGGAGGAATGTAATGGTGGTAGAGCTGGTAAGTAATCCGGTAGTTAGGTCTGGGGATGATAGTTTCAGGCTACGCGGCTTAAGCTTTTTACAATTCATTCCTTATCTCAGTTATAAACTCAGGTTTTAGTAATGATGCATCGCTTCATAAGAACGGGTTTGTATGGCTTGCTTGCCATTTTACTTGCTACCGGGTGCGGTAAAGATCTTCCTTTGCCTGATGTGAATGGTGAACGAAAAATAACCTTACTTGGCGAATTGATAGCGGGTGATAGTATTTACTTCAGGGCTGGCATAAGCATACCACTTTCAGGCAAAAGTGTATTGAGTTTTCAGTTGCCTGTAGGAATGACAGGTGTTGTGCAAGATGGTGATGGAGCGGCTACAGCACTAAACACATATGTTGATACATCTTCTTACAAACTATATACATTACCCTATTTTCATTCGAAAAAAATAAATGATGGCAATGTCTATACAGTGTCTTGTAACTATGCAGAGCTTGGTACTGCCAGCGCTACTGTTAAAATACCCGCACAAATTGATGCATTGATAACAGATACAAGTTCCGGCAAGTACGCGAACGATAGTGTATGGAAAATAAAGGTATTGATAAAAGACCCGGCCAATACTGCTAATTATTATGTTATTGAGGCAGTAAAACAACTGATGAATGTAAAAGGGTATTTTATGAATCTGGGTGCATGGCAGTTGATAGATGATAACAGACAGGCTTATGAAACATTGAAAGCATCAGGAAATGTAGTTACAAAGTTTGATACTACATATTACAGAGAATATATCCGTAATGCAATTTACACTGCAGACCCGAATACGGAAAACGTATATGATGCGGGCTCTTTTACACCAAGTAAAAGGGTGTTGCTTAAAGACCTGAGATTTAATGGTAATCTATACGAAACTGATGTGTATGTTGTAAAGAACAGCAGTACAGTGTTCAGTGATGCCCCCAAAGGTCGTATCATTATATATGTCAAATCTGTAACGGCAGAATATTACAAGTTTTTGAAAGCATACGAAACATATAGCTCATCTACCGGCTTTACCACAACTGAGCAACCTGTAAAGATGGAGGGTAATGTACAGAATGGTATGGGCATAGTGGGTGGTGTATCGCAAATCAAATACATTTTTCTGAAAGATAACTGGAATTATTAAGTAATAGGTAGGGGTTGTTTCAAGGTAAAACGTTTTACTATCATACAAGCAGATAGTACATGAACACAAAAGCCTTGATATTATTAATAGCCTTACTGCTACCTATTACATTATTGGCGCAGCAGGTAACCATCAGTGGTTATGTAACAGAAAAGAAGAGTGGCGAGCGTCTGATAGGTGCCGTTGTTTACATACCCGAAAAACAAGCAGGGACTACTACCAACGCTTTTGGTTTTTATTCATTAACAGTACCCGCAGCAGAAATTACTGTTCGTGCAAGCTATGTTGGTTTCGCCAATTATAGCACAACACTGCAACTTACACAGCATACTACCCTGAATATAGAGCTGGATAATGCTATGGATATGAAAGAGGTAGTAGTAACAGATAAGAAAGATGCTATACAAGAACGTACGCAGATGAGTAGTATTGATTTGCCAATACAAACCATCAAATCGCTGCCGGCATTTTTGGGAGAGGTAGATGTGCTGAAAGCTCTGCAACTCTTGCCCGGGGTACAGGCAGGTAACGAGGGTTCAACAGGTATCTATGTACGTGGTGGTGGACCAGACCAAAATCTGATATTGCTGGATGGTGTACCGGTTTATAATGCCAGCCACTTGTTTGGTTTTTTCAGTGTGTTTAATGCAGATGCTATACGTAGTGTGGAATTGGTGAAAGGGGGCTTCCCTGCAAGATATGGTGGCAGGCTTTCTTCAGTAATAGACATCAACATGAAAGAAGGTAATAAAAACAAATTGCACGGAGAAGGAGGGATAGGACTTATAGCATCAAGATTGACATTGGAAGGGCCTATCCAAAAAGGAAAATCATCCTTCATGATTTCCGGCAGGCGCACATATTATGATATTATAGCCAAGCCATTTATTAAGGGTAACGTTAAAGGAGGTTATTATTTCTACGACCTGAATGGTAAAGTTAATTTCAGGCTGAGCAAAAGAGACCATCTGTATGTTAGCGGATATTTTGGTAACGATAAGTTTTATGCCAAGCAAAAACAAAGTGCCGACCAGACTTATAGCAGCTCTTTTAATACCGATTTGAAGTGGGGTAATGCGACTGCTGTAGCCCGTTGGAACCACCAATACAATAGTAAGCTATTCGGCAATCTTACAAGCTATTATAGCCAATACAGGTTTGTTATAGCGACGCAAACGAAGAGTACATTTTCGGGTACAAACGAAGAATACCTGCTGAAATATTCATCGGGTATCAATGACATAGCTATTAAGTATGATTTTGATTATTTGCCTCATCCGAACCATTATATAAAAGTAGGTGTTGGTTATATCAATCATACATACAAACCAGGTGCACAACAAACGCGTGTAAGTACTGCAGGTGTTAACCAAGACACAACAATAGGTACAAAAGACATCGTTGCGGGAGAGATTGATGCTTATATTGAAGATGACATAAAAATATCGCATGCACTGAAAGCAAATATTGGTGTACACTGGACAGGGTTTGCGGTACAAAACAGTTTTTATAATGCAATACAGCCAAGGATTGCAGTAAGATACCTGATAAACGAAAAGCTAAGCGCTAAGGCATCATTCGTACAGATGAATCAGTTTATTCATTTGCTTACCAATTCTTCAATAGGCCTGCCTACAGACCTATGGGTGCCTGTAACAGCTCGTGTGCCTATGCAAAAATCGTATCAAGGTGCTGCTGGTTTTGCATATACACATGGCAAAGGTTTTGAAGTAACGTTAGAAGGGTATTATAAAACAATGGATAATGTATTGGAATATAAAGAAGGAGCCAGTTTCTTTAACGCGGGCAGTAATTGGGAAGACAAAGTAGAAATAGGTAAAGGAAAGAGTTATGGCGCAGAGCTATTTATCCAGAAAAAGAAAGGACGTTTTACTGGACTTATGGGTTATACCTTGTCGTGGACAAACCGTCAATTTACAAATCTGAACAATGGTAGAGAATTTCCTTACAGGTATGATCGCAGGCACGATTTTAAAATAGCGGGTATATATCAATTGGCAAAAAATATAGAAGTAAGTGCCGAGTGGGTATACGGTACAGGTAATGCTATAACACTGCCAATAGGCTACTACAACGGGCCGGATGGTGCAAATGTACAGGTATTCGGCGAGCGTAATGGTTATCGTATGCCATCATACCACAGAGCAGATGTGAGCATCAAGTTTATGAAGCGAAAACCAAACTGGGAGCGTGCTTGGGTGATAGCGGCTTACAATGTTTATAACCGTTACAATCCGTTTTATATATACAGTAGCACTAACAATCAGGGTAATGCTGTGTTTAAACAAATGAGCTTGTTCCCGATTATTCCGTCAATCAGTTATCAGTTTAAATTCTAAGCAAATAAATAATATAGACTATGTATAAAAATATTGTATTGGCTTTGAGTGCTATTGTGTTTCTGGCTTCTTGCGAAAAAGAGATTACCGTAAAAGTACCAGCTTACACACCCAAACTGGTTATTAACAGTAATACAGAAGTAGGTGATTCGTTTGAGGTAACGATTGGTAAATCTGTTGAGATACTAAAATATAAAGCGAATAAAGACTTGTCTGTTATTGATGCAACAGTAATGCTTTATAAAGGAAGCGTAGTGGCAGATACTATGAAGTATAACATGGAGAAACGAGCATATACATCAGACATTGTAGCGAGAGACGGCGATGTGTATAATATAAAAGTAAATGCTCCGAACATGCCAGAGGCTACTTCCGTTACCAATGTGCCATCTTTTGTGCCAATAGCTGACATACAGCGCATTAAGAAAACGAGATTGGATGCGGAAGGGCAACAACAAGACGAGTTGCGGATAAGGTTTAATGACCCAGCATCTAGAGGGGATTACTATATATTGAGTGTATATAGTAATTATGATTCTTCTAATGTATATAACTATAGTTATGGATGTATATACACAGTAGATGCCAGCGTGGAAAGTGTGTATGATGAAAGCATTGACCAGAATACTTGCCTTGATGGCAATGCTATATTTATACGTGATGCACTATTTAATGGTATAACAAAAGAATTGAGGTTGTTTGTAAATAGTGCTTTGATGGAACCCTATGAGGTAGATGGCGACATGGTTTATCCCAAAGTAATATTGAGGCATGTAACAGAGGATTATTTTAAATTCCAAAAAACCTATCGCTTTGCATCAGCCAACGCTGGTAATCCTTTTGCTGAACCTACTAATGTATATACCAATGTTAATAACGGTTACGGAGTATTTAGTGTATTAAGCTACAGTGCCAAAGATGTGAAGTAGCAAACAGTGTTAAAGCCCGAGGTGGCAAATAGTTTTGCGGTCTCGGGTGCTGTATTTGTAAAAACGGAAGTCTAAGCCAATAGTAAGGCGATGGAATGCATCAGGTTTGTTTGAAAATACTGCTACACTAAAACCATCAAGGTTGTCGTTGAATATAGCATGGTAACAATATTCTACATACATACGTGCCTGATTACCTAAAGTAATATGAGCGCCGATACCAATGGGGGCTACCAGCATGCCCGATTTGTAAACAGTATTAGCTTCTTTATAATAATTTTCCCACGCTATGTCTCCTGCAAAATATACAGAATCTATGCCTTGTAAATCTCGTGTTACATTATTTTGCAAGTAGCCTATACCTGCAAAAAAGTAGGGAGAAATGGGTTTGTATTTTTTTACCTTATAGTTACGCGTGTATCTGTCATCTTCATTATACTCCCAGCTATTTCCGGCAAATTCCCACTGCAGTATTGCAGATACTTCATGAACCGTACTTGTGAAGCTGAAACTTCTGCGTCTTCGCCATCCTTCGTGGCGCTCATCATCACCATTGAGTGAGCCTGTTACATAGTTTCCTCGTAATGCCAGTTTTTCATTCAGTGGAATACGGGATGAAATCTGTAGTCCTATGTTGGCATTACCTACATCGCCATATATTGAAGGCGTAAGGTCGCCTAAGTAAACCATGCCGGATAGCCCTGCGGAAAAATTAACACTACTGTATTCATTGCGTTGAGCAACGATATCAGTGCAAAACAAAAAACAGATTATCAATAATAGATTTCGAGCCAAGTCGACAATTATTTGTCGTGTAAAGATAAACAAGCAAACCTGCTATGCAAATAGCTTGCAAGTAGGTTTGCTTGTTTATATTAGTCTTCCAGATGCTGCTCTGTTTCGTACCATGGAAAAGAACCTGCGTTCTTACCTGTTTGCCAGTAGAATGGACTATATTGCTTATTATAGTTGCCAATCTCGTGCATTGTTTCAGCATCATACAACCTGCCGTTAACCATAGTGTATCGGATGCTTTCCGTGTTATAAATATTATCAAGCGGGTTTTTGTCAAGCACCAATAAGTCGGCAAGTTTACCTGCTTTCAGCGAGCCTATGTATTTATCAAAACCTAAGCTGATAGCAGGGTTGATGGTGGCAGTACGTAAAGCTTCCATAGGAGTCATGCCACCTTGTGCCATCATCCATGTTTCCCAATGGGCACCAATGCCCTGTATCTGCCCGTGTGCACCCATGTTTACCAATACACCTGCATCGCTGAGTTTCTTCAGGCTTTTTGATACCAATATATGTCCGTTTTCATATTCTTCTTCAGGCGCCATAGTACGGTGTCTGCTGCGTGTGTCAATTATGGGGCGTGGTGTAAAGCGGAGTAACCTTTCTTTTTCCCACACGTTGGTATGCTGATACCAGTAGTACTCTCCGGAAAGGCCTCCATAACATACTATGAGCGTAGGGGTATTAGCTGTGCCTGCATGCTTCCACAATTGTATTACATCATCATACAGCGGGGCTATGGGTATGTTATGTTCTATGGTAGTATGACCGTCCAGTATCATGCTGATGTTGTGGTAGAAGAAAGAGCCACCTTCGGGCACTACTTCCATATTCAGCTCGCGCGCGGCTTCTATTACCATCTGTCGTTGCTCACGGCGCGGTTGGTTGTAACTCTTTACACTAAATGCACCGAAAGCTTTGGTACGCAACAAGGCACTCTTAGCATCTTCGTACGAATTGATGATGGCTTTGAAATCGCCATCAGCACCATAGAGTATAGTGCCTGTTGAAAATACGCGTGGACCAACCATCTTGCCAGCTTTCACCAATTCGCTCTGCGCAAATACAAACTCGCTATTGGCAGATGGGTCGTGCATGGTGGTAACGCCATATGCAAGGTTGGCATAGTACGCCCAATGCTTTTCAGGTATGATGCCTGTGTTGAAATGATTGGCATGCGCGTGGGCGTCTATCATCCCCGGCATGATGGTTTTGCCCTTGCAGTCTATTCGTTTGGCATTGGCAGGTATTGAAACTTGCGCAGTATTGCCAACTGCTTTGATAATGTTGCCCTCTACTACGATTGTACCGTTTTCTATCACTTCATTATTCTCCATCGTTATGATACGCGCATTGGTGAATGCCAGTATGCCCTTTGGCTTATCTGTTTTCGCAACAAGGTTGATGGCAATACCTTGCGATGGTATATTGAAAGTAGAGTCGGGCTTGCCACCTACAAACAGAAAGAGGTCTTTCAACTGAATGGTATAGTATTGATCGTCCAGCGTATAATGCAGTTTGCTGCCATCACCACTCCAGTGCAGGTTGTAGCCGGCGTGTTTCGATACGCGGCGAACAGGGAAGTCTGCAGAATCGCTGCCAATGGTAATGGTGCGGCCCGTATGTGGCAATGCTGCAATATATACATGATGCAGGTTGGTATATGCCACCCACTCACCATCGGGCGATACGGTGAATTGTTTGCCGTAAGTGCTTTTGAAAATGGCCTGCACATCATTTCCATCTATACCGCACTGGTTAAAAGTTTTCTCTAACCCACCACCTGCTTGGTAGTATATGCGTTTGCCATCGTTGCTGAATGTAGGTGCTTCGCCTTTGTCTGTAATAAAGCGTTCTTTACCACCATTGGCTGGCATCATATATATGCCTGGCTTGGCTGTGTATGCAGGGCCGAGTGTATTAC